>DATHZY010000117.1:0-6364 GCA_035458325.1 Saprospiraceae bacterium
CCAGGCGCGCGTGATGTAAGAAGGCAGCCTCTCCTTCCTTCATGGAGATACTGTTGACGATGGATTTACCCTGCACACATTGCAGTCCTGCTTCGATAATATCCCACTTAGAGGAATCGATCATGAAGGGCAGCTTGGCGATATCCGGTTCAGAACCCATCAAGTGAAGAAATTCTACCATCACTTGCTTGGAATCGAGCAAGCCTTCATCCATGTTGATATCAAGAACTTGCGCACCACTTTCAACTTGTTGCAGCGCCACACTCAGCGCTTCCTGGTATTTTCCATCGCGGATGAGTTTGGCAAATTTTGCGGAACCGGTGACATTGGTGCGTTCACCGATATTGACAAAATTACTTTCGGGCCGGATGGTCAGTGGTTCCATGCCACTGAGTTGAGTGTAAGGATTTGCAGGAGGTATGACACGTGGAGGAAGATCCTTCACAGCACTGGCGATGGCACGAATATGGTCAGGCGTGGTACCGCAGCAACCACCTGCTATATTGAAGAATCCGCTTTTTCCAAATTCAAGCATCAGCCCTTTCATCACTTCAGCCGTCTGATCGTAACCTCCGAGTTCATTTGGCAATCCCGCATTGGGGAATACAATCAATGGCACATTGGCGATCTGTGAAAGGCTCTCGATATAAGGCCTCATCTCTGCAGCACCCAGGGCACAGTTGATGCCTACACAAAACAGCGGTGCATGCGATATAGAAATCCAGAAAGCCTCAATCGTCTGGCCTGAGAGTGTGCGGCCACTGGCATCCGTGATCGTACCGGACACACCGATGAGCACATCAGCATTGGTTTCCTCGATGAGGGTGGTGATGCCAAAGAGGGCAGCCTTGCAATTGAGCGTGTCAAATACAGTTTCGATCAGTAACAAATCAACACCACCATCTATAAGCCCCCTTGCCTGCTCAGCATAGGCGTCAGCTAATTCATTAAAGGTCGTCGCGCGAAATCCTGGTCGGTTGACATCAGGAGACATCGAGGCGGTGCGGTTGGTCGGACCGATCGAACCAGCTACAAAGCGTGGTTTGGATGGCTCTGAATTAGTAAACTCATCCGCCACTTTCCGGGCCAGTCTTGCAGCGGCCAGGTTGATTTCATAGACATGGGATTGGGTTCCATAGTCCGCCTGGCTGATGGCATTGGCATTGAAGGTGTTGGTCTCCACGATATCAGCGCCGGCCAGGAAATAGTCGCGATGTACTTCTGCGACCACATCGGGCCTGGTGATATTGAGGAGGTCGTGGTTGCCTTTGAGGTCCGAGGGCCAGCTGGCAAACGCCACACCGCGATAATCGGCCTCTGTGAGTTTATAACGCTGCAGCATGGTGCCCATGGCGCCATCCAGTACGAGTATGCGGTCTTTCACTGCTTGTTTCAGCAGGCTTGTTCGTGTAGTCATGTGCGGATCAGATCAAACATCAAATGGCCATCGCCGGTTTAGATCCAGGCATCAGGAAATGTGACGTCATACGTGCTTACAGGTATACAGTGGGTACTGTGAACATTAATTTGACCTGAAGGCCCGCATCTGCCGGGCACCGTGCCGTTCACCGGGGTCGGTTGCCGCCCTGCTCCTCGCGCAGGATCTCTTGATGCATGAATATGGTGCAAAACTAAGGTTTTGCCATTAGAATTCGTGTTACTTTTTTCATTGCTAAAAAAGTAACCAAAAAATCTAGTGGCCCGAAAAACTCACCTGAGCCTTTCGTCACTTGCCTAGTTTCCTGTGTTGCCTATTGGCTTGTCAGTGCTTTGCTTGCACCTCTTTTTGGCTTTATGACCAAAAAGAGGCCGTCCGGTGCGTTCGGACAATTTCGGGCCACAGGTTTATTACCTATTCGAGATGATTTTTAAATCTGCTTCGGGCGGAATAGGCTCCCTGGTTGCTGAGCTGTAGCACATGCATGAGCGCTAGCAAGTCGAAGCATAGGGGATTTAGGGGCAAACGGAACATCCGCGTATGCAGGATCAAAGAGAGCATGCATTAGGTAATAGTCTAGGTGGCCGTTTTTAACGGCCGGCAGAAATCTTCACTCACAACTCACAACTCACCACTCACAGATCACCACTCACCACTCACATCAATTAGCTCTATCTTTACGCCCCTAATGTCACTCATCTCTATCAATCCCATCTATCCTTCCGACCTGGAAACCCTCGTCGACCTCAGCCGTAAGGTCTTCTTCGATTCCTTCAATCACATGAACAAGCCGGAAAACATGAAGGAATACATGGACCGTGCCTTCAATCCGGATCAGCTCATGTCGGAGCTGAAGAATCCCATGAGTGAATTTTATTTCATCACCGTAGATGATGCCATCGCCGGCTACCTCAAGCTCAACAAGGACACAGCCCAAAGCGATATCCGGGATGAAACAAGCCTTGAAATCGAACGCATCTATGTCGATAAGGCATTCCAGGGACAAGGTCTCGGCGCTGTCCTGATGTCAAAGGCCGTGGAAAGAGCCATAGCCCTCAATCTCCAATACATCTGGCTCGGCGTATGGGAAAAGAATACCGATGCCAGGCGATTCTATGAGCGACACGGTTTTGTCGAATTCGGTAGCCATGAATTCAAGATGGGCGATGATGTACAGACGGACATTCTCATGCGACGCGAAGCGTGATAGCGACTACCAGAAATAAAAAGTAGAGACGCGATTTATCGCGTCTCTACTTTTTATTTCTGGTAGTCGCTCCTTGCTCAGACAATCCGTTTCATCGCATCATAGCAAGCTGACAATTTCACGGGTGAAGTACCGAGAAACTCACCATCTGCCTCAATCGGAATCGGTATACCTGTATGTGTGATGTCTATATGTTCAAAGTGACGGGCGGTCGCTTCCTTGTGCCGGGCAATTTTTCCATTGTAGATCGTATTCAACTGAAAGAGCAGTGCGAGTAATTTTTTTGGTTTCATGATGAGCAGTCCGGGGGAGTCTTCACGCGCATGCGGAAGCACATACATGCCGCCGCCGCAATATTTGGCAAAGCCAGCCTGGATAGTGAGGAGATCACCGTCATAAGTATCATGATCCACTTTTAAAGTACCACGCCATTGATGTGGTTTCATCAGCGTCCTCAGTAACCCATACGGGTATAAGATCCAGGAAGGAATCTTGAAGGAAACTCTTTTCAGATTAAACACCACAGCGGCGTCGAGCGCACCTCCTACCATGTTGGCAGCATAGCGTGTCCGTCCGTCAGGCCAGGTGAGTTTGATGAGGTTAAAGGGTGCGGTATACTCCTCCCGGATGTTCCTGGCCAGCTTTTCTTTCGCTGTGCCAAAAGTCCTGACCCAGTCATTGCCGGTGCCACAAGGCAAGACCCCGATGGTGATTTCCGGCGACTGATGGCCGGAGAGCTGCATGAGGGTGTTGACCGCATGATGGATGGTGCCATCTCCACCGACAAAGAGGAAATGACGGCTTCCGTTTTCGTAAAATCCGGTGATGGCTTGCCGTGCCTCTTCGATGCTATCCGTATGGTGTAATAAATAGGAAATAGCATGATGGGCCAGGAAAGCCTCCCACTTCTTCCAGCCGGAAGTACAGGTTTGCCGGTTGACAATGATGCTCCAGGTAGTCATCTTCTGCTTTAAATCAACTTTAACACAAGGTTAAACCCCTCAAAATAATAAACCTATTCCTATCTGGTGTTTGTTATAGGAGAAGGATTCTCATCATGAAGTGAAATACGAAGATGAAACACCTGCCTGCATTTATCGCTTTTTTATTAGGCCTTTGCTTTTGGTCGGGGACTGTACAAGCCCAGTATTTTGGCCAGAACAAACCCCGGTACCAGTCGCTTGACTTTAACGTACTCGAGACGCCTCATTTTTCGATCCACTATTACACTAAAAATAAAGAGGCATTAAAACTGATCGCTGATTGGTCCGAAGAGTGGTATGGTATGCACAGGGATATTTTCGGCGATACGATCAGCTTGAGGAATCCAATTATATTCTACAATAATCACGCTGAATTCCAACAGACCAATGCCATCTCCGGTGAAATCGGAGTAGGAACCGGAGGTGTCACGGAAGGTTTTAAAAACAGGGTGGTCATGCCCTTTACCATGATCAACCAGCAAACCAACAGGGTACTCGGACACGAGCTAGTCCATGCATTTCAATACAACAGCATCATCAACGGGGACAGCACCAGCCTCGAATCTGTAGGTAACCTCCCGCTCTGGATGGTAGAAGGGATGGCAGAGTATCTTTCCCTCGGTCGTGTGGACCCATTTACAGCCATGTGGATGCGGGATGCCGTGCTGAATGATGATGTGCCGAATATTAAAAAACTCTTTTCCTACAAGTATTTCCCCTACCGGTATGGACATGCCTTCTGGGCCTTTTATGGAGGTACCTATGGTGATAACATGATCCAGCCTCTATTTATCAATACGGCAAAGTATGGATTGGAAGCAGCATTGGAGCTGACACTTCAGGAAAATGCAGAAGAGTTGGGAGCTGCTTTTACAGAAACCATCAAGACATATTATACGCCTTATCTCGGAGAGGACCTGAAAGAAAATTTTGCCGGCAAGAAAATTATATCAGAGGAAAATGCAGGACGTATGAATATATCTCCTGCGATAAGTCCGGATGGTCGGTTTGTTATTTTCCTTTCAGATAAAAATCTGTTCTCTACAGATCTGTATCTCGCAGATGCCCGTGAGGGCAAAATCCTTCGTAAACTGAATACATTATTTCGTGACGGAGGTATTGATGATCTCAACCTCCTCGAATCGGCGGGTACATGGTCACCGGACAGCAAGCGATTTGCTTTTGTTGCCTTCTCCAAAGGATCCAATGTCATCCTGATCAAGGATCCGGCCAGCGGAGCAACTATACAGCAAATAAAGATCCCGGACATTACTTCCATCGCCCATCCATCCTGGTCTCCGGATGGCAAGGACATTGTCTTTACCGGGATGGTAGACGGACAGACGGATTTGTTTGTGTACAACCTCAAGTCAAAGAAGGTAGAGCAACTCACCGATGATTTTTTCAGCGAAGTATATCCGGACTATAGCCCGGATGGTAAATACATCGTGTTTAGTTCCGACCGCAAGACGTTTGGACAACGTAAAATACATGGACGGTGGAATCTTCATTTGTCAAGGCTCAACCTCGAAGATCGGAGCATCACGGATTATGATCAGATTTTTCCAGGAGCTGATTGCATCAACCCCGCTTATGACCATGAAGGCCATGTGTACTTCGTGTCTGATCGCGATGGCTTCCGGAACCTGTACCGGTATGATTTTCACGAAGAGCTTTATCAGATGACGGATCTCAAGACTGGGATCAGTGGTATCAGCCGGTATTCACCCGCCATTTCAGTTTCGAAGAAGACAGATAAGATTGCATTCACCCATTATTTTAAAAGCAGCTACGACATCTACCAGACCAAAGCGGATCGCCTGCTCTTCAAGGCAGTGTATCCGGACGATGTCCATTTTGAGGCGGGAACACTACCCGTCCAACTGGATCAACATCACCAGATCGTAACAGATAATCTTGAAGGCCATAGAGAAACCACCACCGTCCAGCGGAATACGTATACGGACAAGGATTATGAAGGCCATTTCAAGCTTGATTATGTGTTCAGTGGCGGACTGGGGGTGAGTACAGGGGGTATTGGTACAAGAACAGGACTTGCCGGTGGCGTCGGAATGATCTTCAGTGATATACTGGGTAACCATCAGTTATATACCACGCTGGCGATCAACGGGAGCGTCTATGATTTTGGCGGAGCAGCCCAGTATCTCAATCAGAAATCAAGAATAGGCTGGGGATTTTCGGTTTCACATATTCCATCACGTGCAGGCTTTTATGGAGAACCATACAGGGATACATTGGAAGGAGGTTTGCCCGTGATCGTCCAGGAGGAAAATATCCTGCGCGTATTCGAAGACCAGGTATCCGGTTTATTGCAGATTCCTTTTTCAAAACATTTGCGTGCGGAAGGAAGCCTCGGTGCCAATTATCGTTTCTTCCGGCTTGACAAACGTGATTTATACTACGATGAATTTGGCTATTACCTCGGAGAAGGTGACCGTGAAAGAATCCCTCTCGATGATGTGATCAATGTAGGGGGTTTTGAAATCCGTAAGACCATATTTTACAACAACAGCATTGGATTGGTCGGGGACAAGACGAAGTTTGGCCTGGCTTCTCCGATCAACGGATACAGGTTCAGATTCGATTTTACTAATTACTTCGGTGGGTATAATTTCCAGCTCGCTACGGCCGACGTCCGGTACTATCGCTATACCAAGCCTGTCACGTTCGCATTTCGCTTTATGCATTATGCAACCCTGGGCCCTGACTCACGAA
>DATHZY010000118.1:0-5262 GCA_035458325.1 Saprospiraceae bacterium
TGATGAGTCGGGTGCGACGGTCAAAGTGTTTGACAAAACAACACTCAAGGAGAGTCTTCTTTTTTCTTTTCCTTATGCCACGATTATTGATGTTGGAACGATTACGGTATGTGAAGCGCTCACGGAGTTTATTGATCTCCAGGTAGTAGGTCTGTCTGAACATTTCCTGTTCTATTTCCCATATACCTTCAGTGAGGTGGGATACACGACGATTGCCGGGCAGGATAGTTCAACCGTATTCTGGTATTTCTACCTTAATATCCCCGGCACGACTACCGGAGTATTTACACCATTGGGTGGCGAGATTGGTGTCGAGTTACCCAATGGAGACAGAGCCGTAGCCGAAACCGATGATCTCACGGTGACGATCACCTATTATGGAGCCGTAGGAGATTATATCATCGGCACACTGAGTGGAACATGGCATACTGGTCCAGATGGGCAGGGTGGACCTGATTATCCGCTGATCGGAAATTTTTCTGTCTTGCGGCAATAGCATCTTAAGACTACTTATTATAAAGCCCCTGAAGACATTGGCGGCCAGGACAGCACGAACCTTTAACGGGTGCGAGCAATTGCTGATCCTGGCCACCTTTTTTTATAGACAAGTACTAAGGTAAAGGGATTTCTACATAACGGATGTTGGGATATAATTATGGCCTGTTCGTCACCTTTTATTTTTGATTCCAGGCTGCCGGGATCAGCTTTGAAGTATTGTTTGAATACTAAACTTCAAGGCGATGAGACACGTACACTCTGGCACACCGGCATGGTTCGTTTTTATGGTTTACTTCCTGATAGCCATCCTCTTGTTTTTGATCCTGCCAGGCAGTAAATAAGAAACTGATGTAACGCTACCGGATATCGGATAACGTGGCCATTTGATATATTATTATTTTTAAAAAAATTTAAGAATTAATATCCGACTAATCATAAAACACATTGGATAAATGCCGTTAAGGGGAAAGTAGTTTGTTTTTAGCACTCAACCCTTTTAACATGAAACCAATTATCCCCTTTCTCCTTGTGGTCATTTTTCTGGGCGGATGTACACATGACGATGACCTCCTGTCTCCTGATCCATTATTTCCGGCACAAGACATTTTTAAGGCACCATTGTTTATTGAGGTTTTTACTGCTGAGGGTTTGCGCGTTAGCAATGCCAAGGTGATCCTTGGTTCAAAGGAAGGGTATACAGATGCAAATGGATTCTTGTATTGGCCGGAAGCCACCGTTAGTGCGTCTGCCTACCTGACGGTGGAAAAGGAAGGATATTTCCATGCTTCAAGACGGTTTTATCCTTCACCAGGTGCTGCAGGATATATCCGTATTATCCTGTTATCGGATTCACGGATTGCTTTTTTCAATGCGGCGGATGGTGCTGTGTTGCCAATTGAGAACAAGGCCACCATTCGCTTTCCGCAGCAGGGGTATGTGCTTGAGAATGGTGAAGCGTACAATGGTGTTGTGGTTGTGTCAGCAAAGGTTATTGCTGCCGATGATCCGGATTTGTCTTTTAAAATGCCAGGGGACCTGGTGGGGATAAATGCAGAAGATTCATTTGGTGCATTAGGAAGTATGGGCATGATGGCGGTGGAAATGAAAACACCAGATGGCGACAAACTGGAATTTGCAGAAGGAGTGGAAGCTACATTGGAAATGCATATTCCACCTTCCATGACGGATAACGCTCCATCGACGATACCCTTATGGTACTTTGATGAGTTGGATGGTGTGTGGAGAGAAGAAGGAATAGCTACCAGATCGGGAGATCAGTATGTAGGACAAGTAAAGCATTTTAGTTACTGGAATTATGATGCATGGTTTCCTGCTATTAAATGGGGAGCATCATTTGACTTTGGAAGTAACAGGGGTGCGGCCAGCCAGATCGAGGTGTGCATTACGATCATTTCCATGAATACGACAAAATGTGCATTGACAAATGAAGAAGGCATCGTCTGTGGATTGGTTGCGGCCAACGAGTTGCTTTTGATGGAAGTCAAAAGTGAATGTGGTGAATTGATTTATTCTGAAGAAATTGGTCCTTTTTCAGAGGCCACGATGCTTGGACCGTTTTCAATTTATGATCCGGGAGTGCTGGTGACAAAGGTTATAGGTCAGGTAGTTTCATGCGATGGGGATCCCGTACGTGATGGATTTGCCATCATCAGCGTGGGAGATTATAAACAATATACTTCTTTGGATCAAGCCACAGGTGCATTTGATGTATCAATTACCACTTGTGATGAGGGTAATATTGCGATTCTTGCAGTAGATGTAAGGAAGAATAAACTCAGCATTCAGAAAACCTTCGAATATGCTCCCTGGATTGATGCAGATACGATTACAGTGTGCGAAGACAATAAGGAATTGATCGACATTGAAATCGTGGGGTTTCCAAATCACTATTATTTCTTTTTCCCAAATCATGTAGAGGATGGTGGAAACATTATTTATTCCGGTTTCCCGGATAGCAGCCAACAAGGACAAGGAATCTATATTGAACTTCACTTTAAGGGTGATCATAGCGGAGTGTATGAATCCAGGTCATCCAGGATAAATGTGAATTTACCGGGTGCAGGTTGGTTTTTTACTAATGGAGATATGATCATCACCGTAACTGAGTTTGGTAAAATAGGGGAGTACATCAAGGGGACATTTACTGGAACGTGTCTTAAGGAAGACCCTGGGAGTCCCGGACGGGAATATCCATTGGTAGGTACATTTTCTGTTGTGAGGGAGGAATAAAATATACGGACGCCCAATATTCAGTTGAAACTCAGAAACTAGTTGCCGGATTTAAGCCACTTCACTACATCTATGCTATCCTTGGTCCGGATTTGAATGAAATACAAACCAGGGGGTATTTCGCTGAAGGTCTCAAGCGAAATATCGTTTTCACCCTGATGGAGTGATGTATTTATAGATCCAATCACTTGTCCGTTGTGAATCAGGAGAAGGTCACTTTTAATTTCGTGATTTGAGTTTATCATGAGTGATGCTTCCCGGCCAGATGGATTAGGTGCGAGACGAACCAATTGAAAAGGATGGTATTCATTTTTTGATCCGTCCACGCTTGTGGTAGCAGGGGTCACTGTTATTCGAACCCGATGAGCAGACTCCTGGTATACATTGATTGCGGGGAGGATCACCAGGGAATCTTCCCCGGTCGTGATCACTCCGTTTTGTAATACTTCATTGGTCAGCAGATCGCTGACTTTCCAATCTAATTGTATCCCTGGCCCGGGTTTAAATTCCTGTGGTTTACGGATGGCCAGGTCTGCGGTCAGGTATACATCCGTAGTTATGTCGTGCTGGAAGGGCGCATTGGTGGTGAGCCAGGCGGTCACTTCCCATCTTGCAGGTTCATCGACCAATGTACTCAGATCCCAGTTGTGAAAACCTCCCCAGGTGCCCCAGTTATCTCCATCACCCATATTGATGCCCTGGATACCGGTGCCAGGGTCATTGTTCTTATGGTCAAGACGATGGTTGAAAAAAGCAGGAAAGGATTGTTTACTGCTGAAGAGCTCCTGGTAAGCAAGGTTGTCCCTGTAAGTTTGCACAATGTATGACAATCCATATATCCAATGAAAGTACAAGGAATCATATGTATGCGGGCGTTCATCCCAACTGATCTGCATGCCCCACCCAAGGCTATCAGCCTTAATGTATTGCTCCACGAGATCCGGGCCCCAATGCATACGATCATTCTGGTCATTTTTTCCTGCCCACGTTCTGAACAGTGGATAATCACGTGCATTGGATAATGGGGTATTCAAATCAAAGACTTCATTGATCCCGATATTTTCGTTGTTCCTATTAAGGAGATTTGTAGGCAGGTTGTCTTCAACAGTTCCCTGGATGGCTACGATCGTTTCTTCGAATACTCTTCGATATCCATTGTTGAATGCACAAACTGTAGAAAAAAGATTTGGATAAGCCTTGGCGAGAGCAGACACGCCGGCGGATCCCATGCTATAGCCCTGCAAGGCTACGCGGCCCGGGTCAACCCGATAATTTCTGATCAGCCATTGATTGATCCAGAGTATACGTCGTTGGGTATAGTTGATGATCGTATCGCCCGGTGCAGCCTGAAAACCGGGATTAAAGGGATTGTGCGCACGGGTCCATCCAAACCATGCTGTCCTTGATGAACTGCCAACCGCACCGGTGTCTGTCTGGACCAGGTGATAGAAATCATCATTATGTGAGACACTGATGCCGAGGACAGGAGAAATATTCAAGGCGAGGAATCGGTTTGGCAATGTTCCATTAGCTGTGCCGCCACCACCATGCAGCCAATGGGTGGCCGGGATGCGTCTATTACCTGTGGTGTCCATGGTGCCGGACTCACTGACAATAAACATAGCCGGCATTCCATTTTTAAAGGCATTGGCCATCACCGGATAATCAGGTCGTCCGGTGCTTTCGTCTTGCCTGCCGAGTAACCAGAGGTTATACCATTTGATGACATGCCCGCTTGGTATCGTATTGGTGAGTTGCAGATGGCAGTTCACCGGGTCGTTGACTGGATCATAGTTGAAGATGACTGCGGATGATGTACTGTTTACGCCTGGCACGACTGCGGTATTTCCCCATTCGGTTACTGCATAATAGGCTGATCCGTTATCCATGGTTGTTTCGACAAAGAGTGCTTCATCTTTGAGGAGGGTATAGGTTGAGCCATCCGGCAATGGGATAGTATAGGTGATGTCAGGATTGCCTGTCTGGACATAGAAAGTGCCTGGCAGGTATTCATAAGCAAACGGCCTTCCGATGATGGTGGCTTCCGTGGTTACCGTAAAGGGTTGATCGTGCTTATAAATTGCATACGTTTCAGGGTAGGGAAATTGTGTTTCCCATACGATCCATACTTGTCCCTGGGCATACCATGCGCGGATATTCGACTGGGAATGCAATGCAAAAGGAAGCAAGAAAATAAAGCAGAGGAGGTTTTTCATTGGTGTGATATTTATTTTAAAAAAAAAGTTGGAGTGCTCCAATGAGTCAAGCACAAAAGCAGGATTTGATCACCAAATATACTACACGCCGGAATGATAAATTTATTAACCATAACAGTTGCTTATAAAGCAGCTAAGCAATTGTATACCCTATCATGGTTCAATTTAAAGAGGTCTCCATCCTTGATCAATATGTAATAAAACTGATGGCGTGGCTAGTGGCTCAAGTAGCACCTGGACGACATTATCTTATTGAGTCCACCTGACAGATTGGGAATTAAGTGCAGAATTACTACTT
>DATHZY010000119.1:0-4972 GCA_035458325.1 Saprospiraceae bacterium
CAGTCACTTGCAGGTACAACCTGGGGACAGATTTCCATTTCGGTCAATCCGAGTCCGTTTATGCTGACCGGACATCCATCGAATAATGATGTGTCTATCCATATAGAAGTGACCAATCATTCTTCCTTCGATGCTTATATCCTATGGTCCAGGACCGTAGAATCCGCTCCCCAAGGATGGCTGACATGGATATGTGATAAGAATCTATGCTATCTGCCTACAGCGAACGCATGCTCACCAACAAAACCTAACATCCTGGCTCCAGGTGAAAAGATGGACTTCCAGATACATGTTAATCCAGGTTCTGTTGAAGGAAGCACCCCTTATGATATCACCTTTATGGATTATGAGGACCCTTCCATCATTCTTGGCCACGTAGATGGCGAAGTGGTGATCAGTAATACGGTAAGCACTAAAAACAACGGTGCTCAAAGTAATCTGACCGTTTACCCTAATCCAACCACGGATTATTTCCAGGTTTCTGAAACACCCGGATTGAAGTACATTGAACTCTTCAACATCGTTGGTAATAAGGTAAGGTCTTATGATGCGCTTCCACAGAAGCAATATGCAGTAGGAGACCTGACGGACGGTATCTACCTCGTAAGACTTGTTACCTCTACCGGAAAAATTATCAAGACCATTCGCTTGAGTAAAAGATAAAGCAGGACTATACTGGTATTACCAGTGCAGTTTGAAAATTAAGGAATGCCCTCTTCATGAGGGCATTTTCTTTTTATACGCCCTGTTATTGAAACTTGCTGAGATTTCATTGGATAATTGGCAGTCCCTGACTGTACCTTTGTAATGAAAATCAAAAAAGCATATGACACATCCTGTTTCTTTATATCGAATGGGCCATTTCAACGCTGCCCATCAGCTTGCCATCCCTTCATGGACCATGGAGAAAAACCTTGAGACTTTTGGGAAATGCGCAAATCCTAATTTTCACGGCCATAATTATGAGGTGGAAGTACGCGTAACCGGCCACCTGGATCCGGAAACCGGAATACTAATCAACCTGAAGGACCTCAAAGAAGTTCTTGAAAGAGAAGTGGAGGACCGTTTTGACCACAAGAATCTGAACCTCGATTGCCCTGAATTTTCTGCTATTGTCCCGACGGTTGAAAATATCTGTATCGTGATCTATCAGATCATGCGGCCCTTGATTCCTGCCCACCTTGACCTGGGAATCAAGTTATATGAAACACCCCGCAATTATGCTGAATACCCTGGCAGGTAATAAGCTTAGATAAAAAAGGCAGGGGTTCAAGATCTTGAACCCCTGCCTTTTTTATCCCAATGTCAATCTCGATTTATTTTATTCTCTCAATTTCGCCAGCAAACGCAGGATTTCGATATATAGCCAGATGAGCGTGATCATCAATCCCATGGCTGAAAACCATTCCATGTATTTTGGTGCCTGTGCTTCTTCACCTTTCACAATCAGGTCAAAGTCAAGCAGCAGGTTGAGTGAGGCGATCCCGATTACGCCCAGCGAAAAGAGGATACCGATCGTGCCGCCTTCATGGATGAAGGGGATATTGCTGCCGAAGAAACTCAGACCAAAGCTGATCAGATAGAGTAATGCTACTGCACCGGTTGCCATGACCACACCCATTCTGAATTGCTGTGTCACCGGTATGATCCCGGTTTTATGTATAAACAACATGATAAACAACACGAGCAGTGTGAGCGAAATCGCCTGGATAACAATACCTCCGCCAAAACCCGCATAGATCCCTGATATCCCACCAACAAATAATCCCTCCATCGCCGCATAGGCAGGAGCGATGTATGGCGAATATTCCTTTTTAAATACATTGACCAATACCAGGATGAGGCCTACAATGGCACCTCCGATCATAAGCATCGGACTTTGTACCTGGAAATTGTATACGGCAGTGATCAACAAGATGCCGAATAATATCAATGTCTTATTGATAGCTCCCTGGGTCGTCATCGTTCCTTCCTGGTCAACAGAAAGTGTAGAAGCTGATTCATTCCGGAGGCTGTTCCGTAGCAATGGATTACCTCCGCCTGCAAATTTTTTAAACATTTGGTATGAATTTATTTTGAATCAATAAATGTGAAAATAGGGAGAAAAGTTTCAATCCATATTAGGTCAACCCAGTTTAACGAGAAAATCAATCAGGTTTTAAGGTAGAAATATCGATGCCCCATAGGGGCTTCAGGTCGGTAGTAAAGAAATAGGAGAAATATACCCTTGCCCCGTAGGGGCAAAACAGAGTAAGTTTATTCTGGCAGCTTGAACACATATCTGTCATCATAATCAATTCCAAATTCAATGAGTAATTCCTGATATTCTTCAAGAAAGGTCTTTTTCTTGTGGTGTTCTTCCTGCTTTTCGATGTAATTGGCAACCACACCCACCATTCCTTTGGTATATGAGAATGCTCCATATCCTTCCTGCCATCTGAACTGTCTGGGTGTTAGTTTATGAAGATTTATCCACTCTGATGATTCACCTTTTACAATTCCAATTAAATCAGAAAGGGCTTGATGAGGTCTGTAACCGAACAGAAAATGGATATGATCCGGCATACTATTAATGGCAAGCAGTTTATGATTATGATTTTGGATAATACCTGTCATATATTGGTGCAACCTGTTTTTCCAGGCAGGACTGATTAGGGCTTGCCGGTATTTCACGGCTGTTACGATCTGGATGTGAATTTGAGTGTAAGTGTTTGCCATAGAATTTGAATTTTGGTTGCTGATCATGCTGTCATTAGGTAGTGTCTTGAGCGGGTGTAAATGTGACCGAAAGGAGAAAGATTTTACTAGGTCAGTTTTGCCCCTACGGGGCAAGGGGATTTTATCGACCTCTTTGTTACCGACCTGAAGCCCCAATGGGGCTTGGAATGAGTATGTTGATTGTCCTGCTTCTTCTATGGGCATGGACATATTTAATAAGCACCTAGCCTCTAAAATGTGAAGACAAATCGCCTGTGTAAAATATCAGGATTTAGAAATCTGGATGCCCGTTTAGGCTAAAGGTCGGTGGCTATTGCTTTTTGTATTTCGCAATGGCCTCGCGGATTTTCTGTACACGGTTTTCCGGGCTTGGATGCGTACTCATAAATTCGGGTTGACGCTGGCCACCGCTGGCTTTCTCGAGGATTTCCATCACAGTGATCAATGCTTCCGGATCGTATCCTGCCTGTGTCATAAAACGGACGCCCAGGTCATCTGATTCAAGTTCCTGATCGCGGCCATAGGACATGTTGACCAGGCCGGCGATCATCTGTGCGGCTTGTGCTGTATTATAATCACCGGATGCTACAACGGCAGCACCTGTAAGGCCCTGAGTTAACTCTTGTTTAGCAATTCGCTCCGCACCGTGTCGTGCTACTACGTGGCCAATTTCATGCCCCAGTACACCCGCTAATTCATCTTCCGTTTCAAATTGTGAAATCAAAGCTGTCGTAATAAACACCTGGCCTCCCGGTAATGCAAATGCATTGACAACGTTTGGATCTGCCAGCAAATGGAAATCATATTGATAAGGGGTGTTTCGGGCATCACTATTTTGTACAATGCGCTGACCCACTGATTTAACAAGTTTTTGAGCTTCCGCATCCGGATGTAATCCACCATATTCTTCCACCATTGCCGGGAAACTATTCACTCCCAATGCTACTTCCTGTTCGGCAGTAATGCTGATGTGTTGTGTCTCTCCTGTGATTTCATTAAACTGGGAGCTGGAATAATATTTACAAATAGAAAATCCAGCCAGCAATAAAGCGATAACGATGCCTCCGCCAATATTCCTGCGTCGAGGGGTACCATATCGCCCTCCCCCTTGTTGACCTGGTTGATTTCCACCGAATATTGACATGATAATGAGGTTTAATAAGTTGAATGTTGATCAGGGTCGAATAAGTCCTTTTGTGTGACAGAATGCATGTCAACCGACAAGGTCACTTTTAAGGCCATATCCAAATATATAGATTGTTGAGGAAATGATCCATTCATCAAACGAATGTTCTTCCTCAAGAGTTTCCAGATTGGGATGTACGCCCGGATTTTAGAATTCAGAGGTAAAGTGGAAACGGATATCCGGGAAGTTTTCCTGGGTCATCCGCAGTACCCAGGCGGATTCAGCGAGGAATACCGGCTTATCATCCTTGTCGCGGGCAATATCTTTTTTCTTTCGCGTGATGAATGTCTGTAAGGCAGCGTCCGAATCTGCTTCAATCCAGCAGGCTTTGTGGAGGCTTAATGGTTCATAGTCACATTTGGCGCCATACTCATGTTCGAGGCGATATTGGATGACATCAAACTGAAGGGCACCGACTGTGCCGATGATCTTATCTCCGTTCAATTCCTTGACAAACATTTGCGCGACCCCTTCGTCCATCAACTGGTCAAGTCCTTTGTTGAGCTGCTTGGTCTTCATCGGGTCTTTATTGATCACACGACGAAACATCTCCGGTGAAAATCTCGGGATGCCTTTGAAGTGTAATTTTTCTCCTTGCGTCAACGCATCACCGATATTGAAATTGCCGGAATCATATAAGCCGACAATATCACCGGGCCATGCCTCATCGATGACTTCCTTTCGTGAAGCCATGAAGGAAGTAGGGTTTGAAAATTTCATCTGGCGCTCCTGTCGGACATGATAGTAGTTTGTATTTCTTTCAAACTTTCCGGAGCAGATCCGCAGAAAAGCAATCCTGTCGCGGTGCCTCGGATCAATGTTGGCGTGAATCTTAAAAACAAATCCGGTGAAGGTGTCTTCATCCGGACGGACGATGCGCTCTTCGGTCTCACGGGCCAAAGGCGGTGGAGCGATGTCAATAAAACAATCGAGTAATTCCTTGACACCAAAATTATTGACGGCGCTTCCAAAAAAAACAGGGCATACATCACCGGACAAATATTTTTCCCTGTCAAACGCAGGATAGACATGCGTTACGGTTTCCAGCTCGACACGTAATTCATCCGC
>DATHZY010000120.1:0-4611 GCA_035458325.1 Saprospiraceae bacterium
AGAACGCCATCCAACGGCATTCTGCCCTACAGTTGGCCGCTGGATGGCGTTCTCGCCGCCAGCCATGACAGGCAGGATCTATGGAATTGCTTACTTAGATTTGGGGGAAGAAATCGTTACCGCCACCATGGAATTCAAGGCAATCATTGAAAATTTCAATACAAAGCTGTGGTCCTATCACCTCAAGGTTCCTGCACTTGTTGCGAAGCATTTCCTGGAGCAGGGAATAAAGCGGGTGGTGTGTACGCTGAATAAAACCGTTGAGATGCAATGTGCGATTATGTCTGCGGGGGACGGCGTGTATTTCATACTGGTCAATAAGAAGATACGGGACCAGCTGAAACTCAAGGAAGGCTCAAAAGTGGAAGTACATCTGACAAAGGATGAAAGCGAATTCGGTTTACCTTTTCCGGTGGAACTCGAAGAAGTGCTTGCGCAGGACAAAGTGGGAAAGGAATATTTTGACAAACTGACACCGGGAAAACAGCGTAATATCATCTATGCGGCCGGACAAGTAAAAAATCCTGATCTACGTATCCAACGAGCGATGGTCCTGGTGGATCACCTCAAGAAAAATAAAGGGAAGATTGATTTCAAGCAATTGTATGCCGAACTCAGGCTACACTAGTGGCACTATTATTTTTTCTTCTTCTTGTCCTTCTTCTTGCTATCCTTCTTTTTTGAGCTGGTGGTGGAAGGTTTCTTATCGACCATTAAGGACAAAGCATCCCCTTTCTTCTTGCCTTTATCCTGTTTTTTCTTCTTGCTATCCGCTTTATCTGCTGACTTCTTTTTCTTCTTAAGATCCTTTTCCGCAGCTTTCTTCTTCTTGCTCAGGTTTTTCTCTTCTTCCTTCTTCCTTTTCTTTTCATCTTTCTTTGCCTGCTTCTCGAGTATAGAAGCTGCTATCTGTGTGCCCCTGCATTTTGGAGATCCGCAGAAACACGCATATTCCTTTTTAACCTTTTCCGTGATTTTACCGGGTACCTGGAGGTGATAATCATACACCAATTCTTCACCCTTCTTGATAGCCCGCAGTGACTTGATAAATATCTGATCGCCGTCCTGTTCAGTCTCACAATTGGGATCGCAGCCGTGATTGACATACCGCGCATCTCCCCCTTCATTACCATTGATCACCCTTTTCTTGCTGACCTGAAAGAGCATAGTATGAGAATGTCCATCCTTGTCTGTGGATATACCTACTTTATCCGCTTCCTTCTCAGAGATGATCGGACCAGTATACTCCAGGATCCTGATGTCTTTACGTATGGGGCGGGCAGCAAAAACACCACGTCCGTGGATTTTTGAATTGCGTACTACGTGGTATGGTTGAGTTTTCATATACAGAATGATTAAAGGGGTGTAAATATGGGGATAACCTTTTGAAAATTGTTACATTAAGTTAACCTTTACCCCAGGAAGTGGAAAATTTTACATTCCTTGTCTTATTAGATAATATCCTAATATAGAGACAAATAAAGGGCTTGATGAAGTTAGAATTGAGCATATCGTAGCGAATCCATCAAACCTTGCATCAGGCACACGAACGTACCAGTCGTTTCACTCATGTCCTTCAAAGCTAGCCTTAAGATGTGAGAACGTAAGAGGCGTGAGAACGTGAAAAACGCGAAAAGTGTGGGTCTTTGTAAAAGCAAGTGGAGGCATCAAGATCGACTATCATACAGTTTTTGCAGAGGCCACTTTTTGATTAGTTTTACAGCAGGAATTGAACTCTAAACCTTAATACAATATGAGAAACAGAATACTACTCCTGTCGATTGCTTGCTTTTCCATTGGACTCACTCAGGCTCAGACCACTGAGGAACTCACCGCTCTGAAGGAAACCAAAGCAGCTGAACTCACCACACTGGAAGCACAACTCAAGGACCTGACCGCCACGGTAGATGCCCTGAAAACAGAAGTGGCTGACCTGACTGATAAAATAACACCATACCCTCGATGGGATATAGGCGCACGTGGTAATCTCGGCTTTAACATCTCCAATTTCAGCGACTGGTTGTCCAAGGAGGCATCTAACACCAATGCCATCAGCATCGGGTTTACAGGCAATGGATATGCCAACCTCGACCAAAAGAAATACTTCTGGCGAAACAACCTTAACCTGGCACTGGGATGGCAGAAGTTTGATGATGAAGACGACCCTAACGATGACAATAAGGAATTCAAGGTCACCTCAGACGCGTTTAATGTGACCACATTATTTGGTTACAAGCTTTCTGACAAATGGGCGCTATCCACACTTGCTGAATACCGATCTTCCCTCATTGACAACTTCAATAATCCAGGCTATCTGGATGTTGGTGCGGGTGCCACCTGGACACCGATCACAGATCTGGTTGTGGTCATCCATCCGCTCAACTACAACTTTGTATTTGCTGACTCCGGCTTTGATTACCAGAGCTCATTCGGTACTAAAATCGTAGCGGATTATAAAAGGGAAATCGTGAAAGGCATTAACTGGACATCCAATCTGTCTGCCTTTATGAGTTATAAAGGCATTGACCTGTCCAACTGGACCTGGATCAATGGCCTGACCACAACTGTAAAAGGATTTGGTGTCGGGCTTGATATCGGCCTCCGGAGCAACAGGCAGGAAGCGGAAGCAGCTGGACTGAGCAATAATCCACTGCAGACATACTGGGTGCTTGGATTGACATACGCGCTCGGAAAATAAATGGCATGATAAAAGGAGCTGTCTCGCTGATCAAAACGGGCCTATGCCTGTTCTCCATGTCGATGGGCTTGACATCTGGTTATTCACAACCTTTCTATTTCGGCGCAGACCTTTCCTATGTCAATGAGATGGAGGCATGCGGTGCTGTTTACTATGAAAATGGTAACCCCATCAATCTCTATGGACTTTTTGTAGAAAAAGGGGCGAACCTCGTCAGGTTGCGCTTATGGCATACTCCTTCCTGGTATGATCAATTAAATGACGGGGAGCGGTATAGCGACTTCGCTGATGTACGTCAATCAATCATTCGCGCAAAAATGCTTGGCTTGCAGGTCTTGCTGGATTATCACCTCTCTGATACCTGGGCAGATCCCGGTCACCAGGTGGTGCCTGCTGCCTGGGCTGATGTGGTTGACAACCAAACCATCCTGGGTGACTCCCTTCGTAACTACATCCTATACACACTTACCAAACTTGGTGATGAGGGACTGTTGCCTGACATCATCCAGATCGGCAATGAAACCAACAAAGGCATATTGCTATCACAGGAGGTCAATGACCAGGGATGGTCTGTGGACTGGCAGCGAAATGTCTTCTTGTTTCAAACCGCACTGACCGCCATTGAAGAAATACGATCGACCTACAATGTACCTATCAAAACGGCCATACATATAGCAGACCCATCAGACGTGGCATGGTATGTAGAGCAATTTGTCTTAAATGGCTTCACAGGATTTGACATCATCGGTATCTCTTATTACTGGCAGTGGCATCAACCGGTGACGATTCCGCAGGTAGGGCAATTGATCACCTCCTTAAGAGAAGAATATCCAGGCAAGGAAGTCATGATCTTTGAAACTGCGTATGGATGGACGACGCAGAATGCCGATGCGGCAAACAATATACTATTCAATACCCACCCTTCCTATGCCCCATTAAGTCCGGCCAACCAGAAAAAATGGATGACGGATCTGACGCAGACCGTCATTGATCATGGCGGCTCAGGTGTAGTGTACTGGGAGCCTGCGTGGGTCAGCACGGATTGCTTCACACAATGGGTGCAAGGCTCATCCTGGGACAATGCGACCTTCTTTGATTTTGACAATAATGTCATAGCTGAAGGGGGGATCGGGTGGATGGAGCATGATTATGATTTTACATTATCGACTAACCAAAGTTCATCCTTACCAGAGCGACTTCATTTGTCTTACGCTGATGAAGAAATTGCAATCAGAAATACAAGTAGCCTCCAACTGAATTTTCCTTGTAAGATTATACTTTATGCCGCCGATGGGAAAGTAATCCTTTCACGGAACATCAATTCTATCGACGAGCAGATCATTAGGATTCCTGTACCGGGATTATTGCCGGGGTGTTATGTCGTATCATTTCAGGATAAAGTATCCGCTCCAATGAGTGAAATGATCTGTATTGGTAAATGATTTGATTCGTTTCGCCACATGATTCGTTTTGCCCCCGACCTACTTCGACTTCGCTCAGTACATCGCCTGCCGTTTCTTCATTCCACCCGTACGGGTTCCATTCCGAAAACGCCGGGGAGGCATGATTAACAATTATGAAATAATATTACCTACGACGCTTTCAAATTCTATGCAATTACTTTGAATGTGTATTAAACATACCTCCCCGGCGTTTCCATGCGATAGGATGCGCGCAGAGGAACGCCGGGGTCGGGGGCAAAAGAGGTAACGTCATCATCCACTTTTTAGTAAAACATGTTTCCCCGGCGTTTCCATGCGCCAGGATGCGAGAAGGGGGCGGGGGAAAACTAGTATGAATCCCCTACCGTCGAATACGGTCATCGGTGATTGTTACCTGGCAAAGACTTTTTTTGATCCGTAGCACGCGAGCTTAAGTCAACTTAAGCTCAACTTTGAAACAAAAAAGGCAGT
>DATHZY010000121.1:0-5976 GCA_035458325.1 Saprospiraceae bacterium
ACTTGTAAATAGCTGAAATATGACGATTAAAGAAATAGCCAACACACATGCCGTACGGAAACGATGGCCAGGCCTATGCATGACCTTATTCCTCATGATCTCAAGCCACATTATCATCGTGGCCCAAAGTACAGTGAGTTCATCAGGCGCTAATGGCACAGGTTCCGGTGGCAGCGTATCCTACACGATCGGACAGGTGGACTATACCAACCTGAGTGCTGAAACAGGTAGTATCAGCCTTGGTGTGCAACAGCCCAATCTGTTTCTCACCGTGGGCATGGAGGAAGTAGATATTACGCTCTCAGCAAGTCTGTATCCGAATCCAGCAAATACATCCACATCATTAAAGCTCGAAAGTCAAAACGAATTGACAGCTAATGGGGAATTGGCTTATAGCCTGTTTGACATGAGCGGTAAACTCTTGCAACGGCAACCCATTCATTCGATACTGACCATCATCCCAATGGATCAACTGACCAATGGGGTTTATATCCTGCAAGTGACACGCGATAAGATCGAAGTGAAATCATTTAAAGTCTTTAAAACAAATTAATCTATGAAATATCTATATCCAATCACCCTGGTGCTCCTGATCGTGCTGACAGGCTACACCAATTCGTTGACTGCGCAGTCACCTCAGAAGCTCAGTTACCAGGCGGTCATGCGAGATGCAACTGATCATTTACTGGTCAACCAGAATGTCCGGGTAAAGGTTAGTCTTCTCAGGAATTCAGCTTCCGGTACCCTGGTATATGCTGAAACGCACAATGTGTCTACGAATGCAAATGGATTAGTCACCTTACAGATCGGTGCCGGTTCCGTGATCAGTGGTAACATGAGTTCCATCAATTGGGCAAGCGGTCCATACTTCGTTAAGACAGAGACCGATCCTAATGGAGGTAACAACTATACGATTTCTGCTGCAAGTGAATTGCTGAGTGTACCATATGCCTTGTATGCTGCCAACGGAGGTACACAGGGACCCCAGGGTCCGGCAGGTCCCACTGGTCCTACAGGACCAGCAGGCCCCACTGGAGCGACCGGTCCTGCCGGTCCTACTGGTCCTGCGGGTGAGAAAGGAGATAAGGGCGATAATGGTCTTGTAGGTATGAAAGGTGACAAGGGAGATAAAGGTGACAAAGGGGATAAGGGCGACATGGGCGATCTGGGTGATGATGGGCCTAAGGGTGATACCGGTGAGAAGGGAGACAAGGGTGATAAAGGCGACAAAGGCCTGAAAGGAGATAAAGGGGATAAAGGAGACAAAGGAGATATGGGTGATCAGGGCGAAACAGGTCCCCAGGGACCACAAGGATTGCAGGGCCCACCGGGACCTATCGCAGGATTTAATATGCAAATCAATTTTAATGATAATGGCTTAGGTGGGGCAGATCCGGAATTGTTGTATGACAAGAATAGCAACCATATGACTATTGGTTCATCCTCCGTCCATCCTGCTGCAGCCCTGGAGATAAAATCTACATCAGGGGGTTTATTGCTTCCAAGGTTGACCACCGCCGAGCGTGACGCACTCAATGCGCCGGAAGGCATGGTCATCTACAATACAGACACTAAAAAATTTCAAGGATTTGCAGGTGTCGTAACGCCGGATTTTGCTTCAAGCGAAGTTGCTGCTGCAGAATTTATCCTGGTTGATAATGGTGTTGACGTCCATTATCTCGCTCAGACTTTTACACCTGCATCCTCTGGACTTTTGCATAGCATCGCATTTAACATAAGCAGTCCTTCGCCAGGTTTCAAATTAAGGATCGAATTGTACGAAGGAAACCCTCCGGGTTTGTCAGGTACCTATATGGATGGCCAGGATGCTAACGTGTCACAAAGCGGATGGATGCATGTCCAATTCCCTTCCAATCCTTCCCTCACGGCTGGTGTAGTGTATTACCTGGTTATCAAGCCACTGGTGGAGACCAACCTGGAGCTTGGTCTTTATACAAGTGATATAGGGTCGCCAGGCCAACATTCAGGTGGATCTATGTATACCTGGAATGAGGCATCCGGAGAGTTTGACATATCTGCAGGAAACGATATCGATTTCAGAGTGATACCGGTTGCAGCAACTCCATTCTGGGTGGATATGCATTAAATTATACCAATTCTATTCACTGAATATTTGTGTTTCAATATACACCCTGGTATAGTTCAACTATGCCAGGGTTTTTTCTTTAATTGACTCTTCAGAATCATAGTCAGGGATACAAGCCTTCAGGTATTATTAAATGCGATACCTGCTGCTGTATTAAAATCAGTATGCCATCTAAATTACACCTACTTTTGTAAAAACGTTCTTACCACCACTTCTACCACTTGTAATTCTTCTTCACTTTATTTTTCCCTTCACATGAAGAACAAGAACTTACAGACAGAAATAGATGCCAGCTACCTATATAAACAACTGGCAGAGCACGAACCCGATCCCCTTGTAGCCAAGGTGTTCCAACAAATGAGCGAAATAGAAGGCGGGCATGTAAAGGCGTTTGCCATAAAGGCAAATGTACCTGCCGATCAACTGCCTGGTCCTTCATGGCGAGCCAGGACCTTTAATCTCATCGGCAGGATATTTGGATACGATTATGTCCTGGGTGTACTCATGGATACAGAGAAAACCCTTTCCAAAGCGATCATTGCTACGAAGGAACAAAACAAGATCCCCATCACCGGAAGTGAAACTTCGCACATTAAGATTCTTAGATCCATTCTGGATAAAGAACCTGCAGTTTCAGGCACCCAGATGGCCCGTTTTGAGAAGCGACACCGCTCTGTCGGCGGAAATGCGATCCGGGCAGCCGTGCTTGGTGGCAATGACGGTCTCGTCTCCAATTTCAGTTTAGTCATGGGGGTGGCAGGAGCTTCTCCTTCCCAGGAAGGCGTTTTGCTCGCGGGTTCAGCAGGCCTGCTAGCTGGGGCACTCTCTATGGCATTGGGGGAATGGATCTCTGTCAAGAGCTCCCAGGAGTTGTATGAAAACCAGATGCAGCTGGAGATGGATGAACTGGAGACAAACCCCGAAGGCGAAAAGAAAGAAATTGCCTTGATTTATATGGCCAAAGGAATTCCAGAAGACCAGGCACATCAGATGGCTGCTTCGATGATGAACGATCCTGCACAGGCGCATGAATTGTTGGTCAAGGAAGAGTTGGGCATTAATGCTGAAGAGCTGAAAGGATCAGCACTGGAAGCTGCGTTGTATTCTTTCTTCCTGTTTGCTTTAGGCGCTGTCATTCCGGTATTGCCGTTTATGTTTACATCCGGCATGAAGGCATTGGTCATCAGTGTGGTGGGAAGCGCCATAGGGTTGTTTTTAATTGGTGCAGCGATTACCTTGTTTACCGGAAGGAATGTCTGGTTTTCAGGAGGACGGCAGATGTTGTTCGGATTGCTGGCTGCTGCCATTACCTTCGGAATAGGCAGGTTAATTGGAGTTGCCATAGCATGATTTTTTTCGGGTATCGCCAGGCAGCATCCTGATATAACATTTGTATATATTGTGGTATGGCAGGAAGGAAATTCAACATTGCCTTCAGTACGATAGGCACTGCTCCCTTTATAAGGTTTCTTAAGCTAGTAGTGACCTATGGTGTATATCCAGGATATTATTTCAGGTGCCTGGTAGCCGGTATCATTAGTTTGTTGTCCGAACCCTTCCGTTGGTTTGAAATCCTAATGTTCTCAGGTAAACTATCACGAAGGGTGCTTCCTGAATCTCCGGTATTTATACTTGGTCATTGGCGTAGCGGAACCACCTTATTGCATAATGCGATGGCCCAGGACCGGCAGTTTGCATTTATCAATACATTCCAGAGTGTTTTTGCCAATCAGTTTTTTGGCAGCAGGTGGCTCTTCAAGCCGCTGATGAAGTTGCTCATGCCTGAAAAGAGACCGGCCGACAATGTGCTGTTGTCTCCCGAGCTACCGCAGGAAGAAGGTATCGCACTGAGCAATATGGATTCTTTTGGCTTTTATAATTTCTTTTATTTCCCCCGCAGTTGGAAGGCGATTTATAAAAAGTATATCAGTGGCGAGAGCGCCACCCCCGAAGAATTAAAAGCTTATGGCCATCGGTATAAGAAACTCATTGCCCAATCGTTGATTGAGTACAACAGGAATCAATTCATTTCAAAATTTCCTCCCAATACCGGTGCTATACGGCATCTCCTGGATATGTTTCCTCAAGCCAAATTTGTCTATATCTATCGTAATCCTTTACTGGTGTTCCAATCGACAGTCAATTTTTTTGAGACCACGCATGAAGCCCTCCAGTTGCAGCCCTTCTCAAGAGCTGAGTTTGAAGAGATGGTCTTTGAATTATATGAAATGATCATCCGGGATTATGAAAGGCTCAAGACACTGATTCCACCACAGCATCTCGTTGAAATCCGCTATGAAGACTTTGAAGCCGGGCCGATGGAAGGCATACGCTATATCTATGACAGGTTGAACCTTGAGGGTTTTGAACAATCCATTCCAGCTTTCACAGCGTATTTCAACTCCCAAAGGAAGTTTGAAAAAGCCAGCCACCAATTTACCCGTGAAGAAACCGACAAGATTTCAGCCAGATGGCAGTTTGCCATGGAGCTATATGGATATGCGGTTCCAGAACAAATGAGTATGAAATAGCATTTTGTGTTTGCACTTCAGTTGAAGACAATGGACTTTTTACCTGCCATAAACACCATTTCCAACAGGGAGGATTATTTTCCATATTCCTTAAGTGTAACAAATGTAACCATGAGCAGTGACGGTATACCCCCAACTTTGCATCATCAAATCAAGTACATATGACTATTAAAACCATTATTGATGTCAGGACTCCCGCTGAATTTATGGGAGGACACGTAGCAGGCAGTATCAATATTCCATTACAGGAAGTACAAAGTCGGCTGCAGGAAATTAAAGCGATGGAACAACCCATCCTTCTTTGTTGCGCAAGTGGCGCCCGCAGTGGTTCAGCCACCGCATTCCTGAAAAGTGCAGGCGTGGATTGTGAGAATGGCGGCGGTTGGATGGAAGTCAATTATCGTATACAATTGGAAACCGCTAAAACACCATGATTGGATTCCTGAAAAAACTATTCGGTATCGGTCCGGCAACAGACTTCAAGGCACTGATGAAAGAAGGCGCCCAGATAGTGGACGTCCGCACCAAGGCAGAGTATGACCAGGGGCATGTCAAGGGGGCTCTCAATATCCCTTTGAATAACCTCTCTAATCATTACGCCAAACTGAAGAAGGACAAACCCATCATCACTTGCTGCGCATCTGGCGTGCGAAGCGCCCAGGCCAAGCATATTTTAAGCGCCAATGGCTTTACGCGTGTATATAACGGTGGCGGATGGTCGGGCTTGAGGAGTAAGTTGAGCTGATGCTTTAGCAAGGAGCAAGGAGCAAGGGGCATATCGAAGCGCAGCGAAGATCCCGCCCCGTAGGGGCGCGGGAGAGCATAGAGCATAGAGCATGAAGCATTTCTGAAACCGACAGGTTTTATGTTTGGATACAGATATCAAATTATTCCTAACCTACTAAGCATATAAGCCCATAAGCCATAAGCATATAAGCCATAAGCATATCAACTTATCAACAAATCAACTTATCAACAAATCAACTCATCAACAAATGAAAAACGCCATCGGCATCGAAACCCACCAGGCCGATCACCTGGTAGAAAAACTAAATGATCTGTTGGCAAACTATATGGTCTTCTATCAGAACACCCGCGGATTGCATTGGAATATAAAGGGTAGCAAGTTTTTCGAACTACACCTCAAGTTTGAAGAGCTGTATACAAATTTGCTGGTCAAGGTTGATGAAGTGGCAGAACGAATATTGACCCTGGGCGGGGTGCCGGTTCATACGTTTGATGACTACACCCATGCATCAAGTATACGGGCATTGAAGAATGTTTCGCAACCGGCAGAGGCGGTCAAGTCATTGCTGGATGCTTTTCAGATACTCATTC
>DATHZY010000122.1:0-6183 GCA_035458325.1 Saprospiraceae bacterium
GGTTTACCCGCTGACCCGGCCAGGCAAGGACATGGCTTGAACAACATGAAGAAAAGAGCAAAAAGAATAGGGGCATCGATCGTTATAAAACCCGGAGACAAAGCCGGAACCTTCGTCATCCTAAGCCTGCCCGTGTAAGAAACAGGATGATGGCCATTTGTCATCTCAACAGCAGAAGGGATGAAAAATGGCCGTATCCATATAGGGAAGTAGTTCAGGAAGAAGATGCAATCCCATGCAAATCGTCGACGAATGAGGTCAACCCCCAGGATACGGCCATCAATTATATACTAAGGTTCAATCAAAACAATTGACATGCCCACGTCACCAGGATCATCTTTTCGTTTTCCTGGTATTAAATACGTGCTGGCTTTATACTGTTTTATGGCTTTCAATTAGATTCCAGCTTCGTAAGCCCATATGCCAGGCCAAGACTCAATTGTACAGTTCTTGGATTAATCGCCTCTCCGACATTGAAATTTTCAGAACGTATATCACTTAGGCCCCAAAACGCACGAAGGTCTGTGTTGAGCCAGATACGGGAGGCAATGCGGTAATTAAATCCAAGCCCACCGGTGGCATGGATGATGAACTTGTTGAAATACGTTTCATTGACATCCAACTCATTGAGCGTACCCCCCAGGAAGAAGGCTGGTGAAGCACCCACATAAACCTTGGGGCGAAAGCGGTTTCCGAGTTCACCGAAAAAAACATCAAAGTAAATCGGGATCTGGAGGTAACGCAATTTATACGTTTCGAAAGGACCCTGGTATCCTTCTACAGAATAAAGGATATCAAGCGTAAGACCAGAATGTTCATTAAGACTGTAGGTTGATGTGAGTCCAAGCACGACCCCGGTGATAGATTCAGATTCGTCGACATTGGTGACGTTTGAAAAATTGATACCTCCACGCGGGCCGATAGAAAATCTGTCTTTCATCTGGGTAAAGGCATCCGTCACCATAAACACTGAACATAGCAGTGCAAACATCCATTTAGTGGTTTTCATGATTTCAGTTTTTGAATTTGATGAATAGTGATCTTTCATTCAAACAACGAATGCAAATCGCACGTGGTTGTATTTAAATGGGGGAAATGAGCTCAAACTGCTGTTAAAGCAAGCAAATTGGGTTGATTCCCTGAGAAGATTTATAGGGGAATTCCCTGATAGCAGGAATGGTGCTTATTTAATTTTATTCTCTTATCTAGCTGACAAGACCTCTGCTATACACCTACCGATCAATGTATGTTATGGATATCTATAGTATCTTGATGCCGATTAAGAAACCGGGATCCGGCCCACATTATGCCCATTGATGCAAATATCCTGATCACCTACGGCGCTGCTGTCAACAGGTATAAAAAGAATACGATCATCTTTCAGCAAGATGACATGGCAAAATTCTATTACCAGATCCTCGAGGGCCAGGTGAAGACTTTCAACATGAACTCCAACTTCAAGGAATTTGTCCAGGGTATATTCAATGACGGGGATAGTTTCGGTGAACCAGCCCTCTTGATCCAGGAGCCCTATTCATCAACTGCAATCACTACGCGTGACACAGTGATTTTAAAACTGTCCCGCACTATCTTCCTGCAGATCCTTGAAGAAAATCCAGAGATACAGAAATCGATGCTATGCTCATTCGCTCAAAAGTTGTACGACAAATCCGTTTCTGCACGGATGTTAAACAACCAGGCTCCTGAAGAGCGCATCCTTGAATTCCTCCGGTATTTTAAAAAGAAAACTACATCAACAGACGATAAAATACCGATCCCCTATACCCGGCAGGAACTGGCAAATCTAACCGGCCTCAGGATTGAAACCGTCATACGAACCCTTCGAAAATTGAGCGAAGCAAATAAAGTGGATATCATCAATCATAAGGTATACTTTTAGGTGATGGTGCCAGGAAAAAATATGTGGGTACGAATAGCGGTGTTCAATCTGGCGATTGTGGCTTTGCTGGGTGCAGTCATGAGGTATAAGATCGGATTTGCACTTCCCTTCCTGGACCAGAAGTTTTTGCAGGAATCACACTCCCATTTTGCATTTACCGGATGGATTACACATACTCTCTATTTCCTGTTAGTGAATCTCTTTCGATCCAACCTGCCTTCGGTCAATGAAAAGGCCTATCGTCTGCTGATCTGGCTTAATCTGTTGACGGCCTATGGTATGTTGGTATCATTTGCTTTACAGGGATACGGGCCTGTCTCCATTGTCTTTGCATCGCTATCGATTTTGATAGGATACTTGTTTGCGTGGAGAGCGCTGATAGATGCCGGTCGCCTGCCTGATCAACATCCTGGTAAAAACTGGATCAAGGCATCACTTTGGTTCAGTGTACTCTCTACACTAGGCACGATGGTCCTTTCATGGATGATGGCCACACGGCAATATGATCAGGAAACCTACCTCGCCTCGATCTATTTCTATCTTCACTTCCAGTACAACGGCTGGTTTCTGTTTGCCTGCTTTGGTATATTCCTGGACCATATCCGGCACTTCCCATTGAAAACCTGGTTAGTCCGCTACGCCTTTGCATTGTTTGCCATTGCAGCCATACCCGCCTATTTCCTATCAACCTTGTGGGCCCATATTCCAGAATGGTTGTATGCCGCTGTCATCATTGCGTCCTTTCTTCAGATCGCAGGTTGGTACTACTTTATCAAACTGATCAGGGAAAATCTCAGCCAACTGCGCGCTTCGTTTAGCAGGCTTGTGCTACTTCTCTTCCTTGCAGTTGCCCTTGCACTCACGCTAAAACTTATCCTTCAACTGGGTTCTACCGTACCGGCGATCAGCAAACTGGCCTATAGCTTCAGACCGATTGTCATCGCCTACCTGCATCTCGTACTGCTCCTCATTATTTCAGTATTCCTGCTGACATTCATGTACGGATCAGGCTTGCTACGTCAAAATAAACCCACGAGGATTGCCCTCTTGCTATTCGCGATAGGCGTCATACTCAATGAAACCGTCCTGGCAGTACAGGGCATTTGGTCGTTTAGTTACACTGTCATTCCCTATGCCAATGAAGCCCTTTTCGGTATCGCGATGCTGATGCTGATCAGCTTACTCTTTTTGGTCGCGTTTCAGCTGAGGCCGGAAAAATCTGATTAAAATCATCTTTTTGTATGATTTGAGTCATATAAATTAAGGACTAAATCTAAGTTCTTTGGCATCAAATCATTCGAATATGCAAAAACTAACTCTCTTCTTTGGGGCATTCCTGCTCCTACTGATGGCAGGATGTAATCCATCTGCTCAAAATCAGGCACCGGTCACAGCAGACACAGGCACTACCGGACAGACGGTCGGCCAATCTGGTGTCAAGGATGACGTTTCAACACCAAATGTGGTCCAGGTAGCAGTCGGAAGTGCGGATCATACCACCCTGGTCACCGCTGTCAAAGCTGCCTCCCTCGTAGATGTCCTGAGCAATGCCGGCCCATTCACGGTGTTTGCTCCTACCAATGCTGCATTTGATAAATTACCTGCAGGGACCGTCGAAGGCCTGTTAAAACCTGAGCAGAAGGACGCGCTTTCAAACATCCTTGAATACCATGTGTACGTAGGGGTCATCAAGACGGAAGCCATGCGGGATGGCCAGGTACTCGGACAGGTCAATGGCAAGAACATAACCCTGAGTGTAAAGGACGGAAAGTACATGATCAATGATAAAGCGACTATAGTTGCTTCTGTACCTGCCTCGAATGGTATCATCCATGTAATCGATGAGGTGTTGCTGCCTCCTCAATAAATTAGATCTAAGGCATCCGACCCGTTTGACCTGTCACCCTGCAGGTGCTTTTCAAGCAGGCAGGATGACCTGTTATTGCAATTCAGTTTAACATGATTGTTTGTAGCCGGGTTTCTACCCGGCTTTTTTTATGATCCGATCTTCACCTGCATGATCGTGGCAATATTACGTGCCCTCTCTTTCATCATCTCGGCTTTCTCCCCTGCATACCATTTGTCAATCACCTCACACATCAGGGTTATCCATCGGGTGAAATGTTCTTGTGAAAACGACTTCATGTCATTCATCTCCTTGTGACGCTGCATGGGATTGCCGGTATATCCTCCGGAATAGAACAATACATTTTCCCAAAAACTATACATCACAGGTAAAAACGCATCCCATTCATCCGGCGTCTTGTCAGCAAAATAGGGGGCAAGCAGGCTATCCTTGTTTACCTTCTTAAAAAAACGATCAACGATCCGGTGGATGTCTTTAGGTTTGCTAATATCCCTTTTAATAGTACTTGTAGTCATATCCGTTGCCGAAAATCATTTGCAAGGTGTAAAAAAATAAATCTGTCTCCAACATGCCTTGAGATTTATGTCTTAAATGTATCCCGATGTAAAAAGTTTAAGGGTCATAGGTCTTTTCGCACAAACATCCGGAGAGAAACCAGGTAGGGCACCATGACCCAAAGGCACAGTAGCCCAAAACCAATCGCGGCTCCCAGCCCGCTTCCAAAAAAATCCTTGAATATGGCGCCGGTATATCCCAACATCGCGGATACATCCAACTGAAGGATAATAAAAATCCTGGCCAGGTCAATCGGATTTAATGCAGACACCCCTACCATGGCTTTTTCGATTGGATAATCCGAAAGCTGAAAGAGCAGGAATAAAACCAACCCATCAAATAACAAGCTGAAGAAAAGCCATAAGAGGATGGCTATGCCGATGCCCCTGGCTTTATCCCTGGAGATGATGGCACATAAAAACCCGAGTGCAACAAAAACGGCAGTTATCAAAATGCCCATCACCAAAAGGATAATGGCCTTTGCACCAGTCACAAAAAGTAAAATCGGGACGCCCGCGCCGACAATAAATGCCAATGCGAGAGAAAAGAATAAACCAAAAAAAAGCCCCGTCCAGATCCTGGTCCGCCGGATCGGCTGGCTCAGCAACAACTCAATAAACTCGGAGCTATTGTAGAGGTAGATCGTGGTAAAGATGATACTTACCAGCGGTGTGGTCAGCAGTACAATATTCAGCAGTGTAAGCACCCCTTTATGACTATCATCTTCCAGGCTGAAGACACTCCATGCGAGCACAGCCAGCAAGAGGGTATAGGCCAGGACAATCCTGTTTTTTAATATATCGGCTACAATAAAACGCTGTATCTTATTGAACATGGTCCTGCTTTAATACGTGTGTGATTGCCTTGGCCAGGCTGGAGGTATTGGTACTTGCCTTCAAGGCATCCGTAGGCATATGAAACCGGATTTCTCCTTCCTGCATCATCACTACATGAGTGACCAGGTCATCCAGTTCACTCAACAAGTGGGAAGTGATGAAGACCAGCTTACCTTTTTGATGTTCAGATATGATCTTCTCCTTAAAGATTTCCGCAGCCAACGGATCAAGTCCTGCCGTTGGTTCATCCAGGATCAACACATCTGGGTTGAAGAGGAAGGCCAGCGAGGCACTCACCTTTTGGGTGGTTCCTCCCGAAAGCGTACGCATTCGTTTTTCCAGGATATCGTGAAGTCCGAATTCCTCAATCAACTGTTCATCAAGGGCCTCCTTGGATCCGCGGATATCCTTGATCATTTCGATGACCTGCCCGATCGTCATGTTGTCAGGATAACGGCCTTTCTGTGGCATATATCCGATCTGGTGCCTGTAGTGATAATCCTTTGCGATATCCTGCCCCTTGAACAATATCGAACCTGAAGTGGGAAGGACCATTCCAAGGATACTCTTGATGAGGGTTGTTTTTCCGCAACCATTCGGGCCGATCAAGGCAATGCATTGCCCCGGACCACATGAAAGACTCACATCTTTGAGTACCTGGAACTTTCCGAACCTTTTTGAAAGATGCTGAATTTCAATCATAGTGGTATGATGTGCATTAAGGGTACCTGATCAATAAAATTGTCCGGCGTCAGGGTCGGAATGATTTTCTCCGACCTGTCCAGTAAGGTTACGATAAAGCTCCTGTATAGAAGCATCGCCGGTGGATTCTGTTCGACGATCACTGAAAAAAGACTTAATGGCCTGTAGGGTACGTCGCCGATATTATCCTTGTTCAGGTCGTATCCTTCATATTTATCCCAGTAGTTGCCGTCAAACGTATTGAGGACCAGCGAACCATTGGTACTGATGTCAAAGGTATTCTGCATGAAATTATTCTGGCGAATCACATTGTCCATACAGCT
>DATHZY010000123.1:0-3099 GCA_035458325.1 Saprospiraceae bacterium
GAACCCCATATTTGTAGGAAATTTCCGGATTGGTATCTACATTGACCTTTGCGATCAGTGCCTTACCATCGTATTCCTTAGCCATTTCCTCGATATGAGGGCCGATCATCCTGCATGGGCCACACCATTCTGCCCAGAAATCGACAACAGCTATACCTTCATGGTCCATGACCTTTTCTTTGAAGTTGCTATCTGTAAGTTCAAATGCCATTTTGTAATAAATTATGTGTTGTTTAAGTTGAATATGTCCAAAATCAGTGGTAAAACACTCATTGTGGCTGCAAAGTTGCAAATTTATCTCCACGTCATTGACCATGTCTTTTTTTAAAGAAAATATAACATTTAGGGTAGGTTCAAGCACTACGCGCCCAGCCCTGGTACATACCCGTTCACTCGTCTGGATAGCAGTGGCCATACTTGCCCTGGTACTTAAAGGAATACTGCCTTCCTCCTTCTGGGACCAGTGGTATTATAAAGGGTTTTTCATTGGGTTGAGGCAGTCCTATGATTTCCTGTTGGGCTGGTCACCTGTTCCAATGATCTATATCGTATTGGCTATCATTTTGGTCAGAGCTGCCAGATGGATTGGAGATCGCCATAAGGGCTGGGTTTATTTGATATCCAGGGCTCTTGGAGGGGTTGGTGCTTTGGTGGCCATATTTTATTTTTCATGGGGCTTCAATTACGGCCAGATTTCTCTGCAGCAAAGACTTGGATTTGATCGCTCATTGACTGGCAAGGAGGAGGTCGAAGCTGAATTTCGCAGGGCCACTGATGTATTGAGGCAGGAAGCAACAGATTTGCCAGACCACATGACCAGGGACAATGCGATAATGGAATTGGAAGTGGTTGATCACGATCTCAGGCGGGATGTAGAGGAGGCACTTACGAAATTGAATATGCCCCACAGTGGGAGAGTCCGGATTCGGCAGCCCTGGCCTGATGGATTTCTTTTACGATGGAGTACAGCGGGCATTTACATTCCCCAGACAGGGGAGGGACATATTGACCGTGGCTTGCTTGCTGTCCAGAAGCCTTTTACGATTGCACATGAGATGGCGCATGGGTACGGTGTCGCGGATGAAGGGGCATGTAACTTTATCGCCTGGCTTGCCTGCAGCCATTCCAGGGATCCATGGATCAGGTTTGGTGGAGCGTTGACTTACTGGCGTTATGCCGCTGCTGAAATGCCTCATGATAGTGTAGCCAATGTAATCCACACATTTCCACCTGTCGTCATGCGGGCCATCACCCTTGTTAAGGAAAATGACAAGAAGTATCCCGATATTTTACCGCGTGTAAGAGATGCCATTTATTCCTCGTATCTCAGGCGTCATGGAGTGAAGGAGGGGTTGAGGAGCTACAACGAAGTGGTCATCATGGTGCAACAATACCTCCGAAAGACTTCAGATGGTGGCGTGCCTGAATAGCTTGTCGACATTATAGTCTGCAGCATTGAATAGACCTATCAGCACATCATTCAGGTTGGCGATAGCGAGATCCGTTTTCCATTTGCTTGTATCCCTTGTTTCTACCCGATTTGAAACAGCCCGTATGCTGAGGAAAGGGATTTTTTTGAGAAGGCTGATATAGAAGAAGGCAGCTCCTTCCATGTTTTCAATCTGCCCGTTTGGTTGCTTTTCCAGTTGCCGTATATGTGCTTCATTTCCGTGCGCATAGAATGTGGTCATGCCGGAGGCAAACGGTAAGCCAGTTGCCGTTAAATAAGGACAAGCCAACAATCCTCCGGTGAATGGAAAGCTATCCGGGTTACTCCATCCAAGAGTGAATGGATCCATGATGATGCCATCCTGGCCCTCAGCACCAAAGCCTGAAATCATTTCGGTCCTGACCTGGTAAACTTCTCCTATGGTTAGTGATAGATCAAATGCTCCACCAATACCGGCTTGAATCCAACCATCCGGGTGTCGATGGCTGAGATAGTCCATAAGCGAGTAGGAAGTGTGTAAAATGCCAATGCCGCTATAGAGGATATCAATCAACAAACCATGAAGCTGATACGTCTGAAAGGAATGGTGCTCGGCATGAATCTGCAGATATTGGAGGAGCGGATCAATTTCCTTTTCCGTGGCGGAAACGATCGTTATTTTTCGGTTCATTTGATGTGGTATTGCGATAGGGAGGCACTCAGACTGCTGCCGAGTCTGGAATGATACCGCCATCCACCTGTCAGGGCCATACTGTCAAAAATATTCCAGGTAATACCTGCGTGCACCAATGAGGGTTTAGTTCCAATGCCCCATCTTACCGCAATGCGCTGATGTAGCTGATACAACATGCCGGCCTTGAACCGTAGGTCGTGTCTCCAGTCTTTTTCTACCTCAACAGCAACACCAATTTTTTCTGACGGCTCATAGAGGATTCCGATTCTAGCCATAGAGGGCAGATCGAGGACACTCTCTGTACCAAGCGGATTGTAAATCCAGGCAGACATCGAAAGTTCTTTCATGATGGGTGCGTGGAAAGACACAGACCAGCTGGCCACATAGACATTGTCGAATTCTTCTGCTTCATTCCGGTTTAGATCGAATTGTACAGCAGCATTTAGTTTTTCGAAAAGTCTCCTTGCGTAACTGAAGGAGATCCGTTGTTCGGAATAGCCTTCGATGCCTGTGTATTGAATTCCCAAAGCTACCTGGTCTTTCCACGGCAACAACAGGTGCGCCGATCCGGAGATTTCGGTGAGATCTTTTAATCCGGTTCGGGTAGCAGCTGCTACAGACCAACCTCCATGATCGCGACTGGCGAGTAATGACGGCAGTACAATACCTGCTTCAGCGTCTTTAGTCAAGAGGCCTATCTGGCCATTGCCCTGATAACCTGCACCTGAAAACATATAAGGTCCGGATTGCGCGAGCCCACCAGTGGTCAGCAGTATAGTGAAGAGAAGGGTATAAAAATGGTTCATTCCAACGGGTGATATCATTGCTACCCGCAAGATACAATCAAACCTCGATTTACATAGGTAACTTTACATGAGATATGAGTGAATTCAGGATACCTAGTCATAACCGGCGTTATGAAAAGAAGGCGGCCAGTAAGCTGGTCTGGATGGCAGTGATTTTTGTGGGGGTCATT
>DATHZY010000124.1:0-2439 GCA_035458325.1 Saprospiraceae bacterium
TAGACTGAATATCCTTGAGACGACAAGTGACACCATTGAGCTTGTATTCACTTTCTCCACTCCTGTAGAGGTGGCGTGATATGACGACTTCCGAATATTCGGAGGGGAGTATACCCAGGTTATTGTCAAAAGTGATAGCCACCTGTGCTACAGGTGCCGGTTTACGTTTCTTGGTTCCGTTAAAGATGACATCCGCCATATTTTCAAGGCGCAGCTCTTTTCCCTTTTGTTCACCTAATACCCAGCGGATGGCATCCACCACGTTGGATTTACCCGATCCATTCGGGCCGACTACACCGATTACATTCTCATCAAAGTGGAGGACAGTATCGTTGGCGAAGCTTTTAAACCCCTTTAATTCCAGACTCTTCAGACGCATTGGCCAAAGATAAGATATTCATTTATAAGAAGTTCTGAGATATGTTGGCCTCTATTCACATTATAACAAACCCGCATTTATTGTCTTCTGAAAGGCAAACTATTGTGCCGCGGCACCCGCTTTCATTTTGTGGGAAAGTTCTGGACCCAGGTACTTTTCGATCAGGAAATGGACGCCATAAATTACCGGGGTCAGCAGGATGGCCATCACAAATTTGTAGATGTAATTGACCACTCCGATCGCCAGGACCCTGACCAGGTCCCAGTCGGACCCGATATAAAAAGCAATAATAAGGACGATAAAGCTGTCAATGAACTGGGAAACCAGGGTGGAACCGGTAGCCCGAAGCCAGATTTTCTTCTCTCCGGTGATTTTCCTGATCTTGTGGAAAACGATAACGTCCAGTAATTGACCGATTAAGAAGGCAATAATAGAGCCTGCAATGATCCAAAGCCCTTGTCCAAAGATGCGGGTGAAGGCCAGGTTCATGTCAGGAAGACTCGTATCGGGTGTGTCCCTGATACCACTCAGATGCTGCCACCAGTCATTTGGGGGTGTCCTGATAGCGAGGAATGCCATCAGGAAAGCATAGATGATAAGGCCTACGGTCATCCAGGATAAAAACCGTACTCCTTTACTTCCATAATATTCGTTGATGATATCAGTCATCACAAACACCACAGGCCACAACAATACGCCGGCTGTCAGATTAAAGCCAAGGTCATGCACACCAAAGAGTGTCATGGAGAGCGGATCGAAACCAAATAATTTTTCCAGGGAAAAAATCTTGATGCCGATAAACTCTGCCAGCATGGCATTGGCGATGAAAAAACCACCCAGAATGATAAATAGCCTTGTAGGTTTTGAAGCAAGTAGTCCGGAAGTCATACCACAATATTATCTGAAAGATACCAAAGTACATGGTTTGTGCGTCTATGTTGATACCATCATTTGATCACCTGTCCAATGAAGTTTTTCTTCCGCTTAATCCTATTTCCCGCACTAATCGCTGTTCCTCTGATTCCGGCTTTCTCCCAGGCTGAAAACCTGCGCAAGGAAATCGAGGAGATTATCACCTATGAAGCGGGCATCGATTTCAGTGTTGTGCCTGGAGTCATGGTAGGGGTAATGGATGGAGATAGCATGTACATCAGTTCCCATGGGGAGCCCATGGATAAGAGGGGGATATTTGAATTGGGCAGTGTGACAAAGCCTTTTGTTGCATGGTTGGCTGACCAGGCACTTGATTCACTTGGTTGGACTAGAGAGGTTTCTGCATGTCGTTTTTTACCGGATTCAATTTGTAATCCAAAATGGGAATCTGTCACTGTGGGACAGTTACTCAGCCATAGAGCTGGACTTCCACGCTTGCCGGACAACTTAGGTACCATCGGAGCATCGGCCACCGATCCTTATGCTCCTTATTCGATCAACCGATTGGCGGCGGATATTAAACTGATGACCCCTCAGCCAGGTGTCTATAGTTATAGTAATCTGGGTTATGCTGTCTTATACTGGCTTTTTGAAAAGGTAGGTGGTATGGAAGCATTTACCGGGGAGAAACTTCTGGTGCCTCTTCAGCTAAAGCATACCGGCTGGGAAATTCCAGATAGTCAAATAATGGAAGGTCATGGTTTGGATGGCAGGGTTCGTCCACCTTGGCATTGTAATGCACTGTCTCCAGCCCTGGGTCTCAAGGCAGACATGCCGGATATCCTAACATGGATGGAATATATTTCTCCTGGTCTGGCCCCGGAGACTCCGGTTTTGGATGCGGCGTTAAAAAAGCAATTGAAAGCCCTGAATAAAAGTGAAACGTTTATGGTGATGGATGGCTGGTTTTTAATTGAATCATCATCAGCACTCGTCTATTATCATACCGGACGCACCGGCGGTCATCACGTAAGCATTGCATTTATACCAGGGGCCAGGAAGGGAGTGGTGGTCATTTCTAATGGCTCCCTCGGCTCCATGGAACTCAGCCTCCTTGTGCTGGATATGGTGGCCAGATCCAAAACTAAATAAAATCACTTGCTTACTCTCTTACTCTCTTACTCTCT
>DATHZY010000125.1:0-3837 GCA_035458325.1 Saprospiraceae bacterium
CAATGAGGCAAGGGCACCGCCAGTGCCTGCGATCCGCTAAGCACTGAATATTCTCCAAAGAGCAGGAGTTTAGAAGGGTAGATGCGTGCCACCTTAGTTGTATGAGTTGTTTTGCCTGGTATCGATAAATGGTTTCCAGTCCACATCCTGTACAGGCGTGAGATGAAGTACATCTTCGCAATACCTGACTAACGGAGACCAGACGGATGCGAGGTTTTGATTAAAGAGATCGGATCCGATGATATGCGTGCCCGCATCTGCATGGGCGACTTCTTTTTTCAGGGCAGATGGAGTGCCTACCTGTTCAAACATCTCCTTCATTCGTTTTACGGAGACGACATTGTCCTGATGTGCTTCATCTTTATAATAGTATGAAATATAGATCGGATCATTGATCTTGCTGAAGTTTTCCTTTGTCATCGTTTCGTCAATGATAGCCTTCAACGTGATGATCCCTTCGATACGATAGCGGGTATACCAGTATTGTTCTGCGTTAGCAGGCGCTTGCCAGCTATAAAAATCAGAACCAAGTATCAATCTTGTCATCTGCAGTCCCCAAGGCGCGGACATCATAAAGGACCGGGGATCAAAATAGTCTACGTTGGGAGACAACATGATCTGTGCTTCGACCAGGTCCGGATATCTGGCAGCCAGGTAGAGCGCGAGTGTACTGCCTGTGGAACATGAAACCAGGATGACTTTCTCACCAAGGGCTTGACCGATTGCGATCGCATCGAGTGCCGATTGCATCCATTGAAGCGGATCGATATCCAACAATGGATTTTCACCAATCAATCCATGAGCTTCCAGTCGTGCCAGATAAAGATTACATCCATATCGATGTGCCATGGCCTCATGGATTGGATCACCTTCTTCCTGGCTCGCGCCATTGCCATGCAGGTAGACCATGCTATAGGGAGTCTTCTGATATGGGGTTGCCCAGACAATCCTTGCTTCATTGTCCGCCTTGAGTTGAAGGGATGATTCTTTAACGACTATGCTGTCTTCAAGCATTTTAAGGTCACCGGTACATCTCGGAACCAGCAGGCCTGAAAAATCCGGCTTTGCTGGCTTAGGTCCCAACAGATAGGTTACGACCAAAACACCCAGCCCTGCCAATACCACCCATGGCCACCTTCGCTTTTTCATCATCGTCATATGGTGTAAGGTATAAAATGGTTCCTTAATAGAAATAAGTCCTGATGTATTCATAGATGCTGTACCTGCTGCGGAAGATCAGGACCAGCGAGATCAGGAAAGCAAAGAGGACAATCAATTTGAAGTTGCGTCCGTGCCGCTGTAGCTTTTCGCGGCGGTTATTGTAGCGGACTCTTGAAGTATAAGACATATTTAAAAGTGAAAAGTGAAAAGTGAAAAGTGAAAAATTGTGAGTTGTTGACCAAAATATGAATTATGAGTTATGAAGTCCCCTTTAGGGGATTTAGGGGCAAGGGAGTTATAGATTTTTATGTCGTTCCCAGTAATTGAGATCCTCTATCTCTGCCATGATCTGGAGGTAATGTTCATATCGTAGAGTTGAAATGGAGCCTTCTTCGACTGCAGCCTTCACTGCACATCCAGGTTCATTGCGATGCAGGCAATTGGGAAAGCGACAAGATGAAGAGACGACAAAAAATTCCCGGAAATTGTGTGCGACATCCATCGGCTCCAGATTGTTAAATGACAACATCTTGATACCCGGTGTATCAATGATATAGCCGCCCTGGTCGAGTGAAAACATTTCAGCAAAGGTTGTCGTATGCTGGCCTTTACCGGAGTATTCGGAGATTTCATCGGTCTTTAATCCAAGGCCCGGCTGAATGGCATTGACGAGTGTTGATTTACCCACACCGGATTGTCCGGCCACGAGGGAAATTTTATCTTTCAACAATCCTCTCAATTCATCAACACCTTCACCTGTCTGAGCTGAACAACTAATCACTTTATACCCAATGTCTTCATACATTATTTTGAGGCCCCCGAAGATTTCTTTTTCTTCATCTCCAAAGAGATCGTTTTTGTTGATCACGATGATGACCGGGATGTTGTGCGGCTCGGTCATCAGCAGGAACCGGTCGATAAATCCCATCTTCAGCATTGGACTCACGATCGTAGTCACCAATACCGCCTGGTCAACATTCGAAGCCAGCAGATGCAGATCATGTTTTCTGCGGGGAGATTGGCGGACGATATAGTTTCGGCGCGGCAGCACTTCTGTGATCACCCCTTTGATTTCATCACCAGCCTCAAATTGCACTTCGACTTCATCACCTACCCCCACCGGATTTGTCGTCTTGATATCATCCATGCGGAGCTTACCGATGATACGGGAAGGAAGTATACTCCCGTCTTCGAGTCGTATGTCGTGCCAGCTACCGGTCACCCGTGCCACAATGCCTTTCATTTAAAATCGGATTGGTGGAATGAAAAATTCAAATCGACCCCCATTGCCCTCATACCCGGAAAGTAAACGCGCAAACCGGAATCCGAGTGTAATATCACCAAATTTGAAATCAACCAGAAGCTCCGCACCTGCACTTTTTAAGGTGCTGCTTAACGCCTCCGGATCACTGGTATATGCAATATCAAAAAATGGCTGTAGCCTGATACGTCTGATGTAAGCCACATTTCCAAATCCGACATCCGGATACAGGAGCGGAAATCCATATGTAAATCCAAGCCTGAAATTTCGCTCATCATCCGGCACATCGAAACCTCTCGCACCTGCATACCGGCTACTCAACTGAATGGAGCCTGGTTCCAGGTCCTGGGTGAGTGATTCACCAATGATCAGCAGGTAATGGGATGGCTTAAACGACGGCATAGCCAATTCAACATTGGCATATAATTGTGATATCGTAGGACCAGTAACGTCATGGGCATACGCCACATCCAGGCGTTGGCCCCAGGAAGGCAAGGGTTGTCGGTGTGCTTTACGTCGACTGTTGATCAGCACGATGCGTTGATTGAAATAATTATAGGACAGACTCTCGCGTCCCTCCTGTTCAGGATTACGCCGGTTAACCCCCGTATTGTATGTAGAAGATAATTGGAGTACCTGGCTATAAAGACCCGGTGTAAAATTGAAGGGTAAGGCTAATCCCGCATATACTTCTTCAAAGAGATTGGCATACTGAAGTCCATCAATGGTGGTCACCTGCTTGCGTATATTACTGTATCCAAAGATTATTTCCGGAAACCACATGCCCAGTCTAACATCCACATAGGGGCCATGATATTTGCTATGCCTGTTGTATTCATACCCTCCGGCAATGGCCACAGTATTCATGATATTGTCAGACCGCAACTCAACGCCCCATACCGGATCATCCGCCGTGACCAGCCAGCTATGAAAGTTGATCGCGTTGCTCCAGGGTGAATATTTCTTTACCTCAAATTCATTTTCCCCTAAGGGTTCTGCCAGCAGATTTCTTTCCTCCGCTCCGGGAACATATTTGATTTCATCATTGAGGTTGACCATTCGCCACTGACGCGGCAAGCCTGGCAAACGGACTAGTTTTTTTCCGGTGTTTGTATATTCTGCAGTTACAACTCCATCCTGGACAGGGTCCCAGGTGGGTTCATAGTGCGCCCGGTGGCCACTGCTGACGAGGTAAAAGATTCCTTCATGGATGTCAACGGCATAGACCTGGTCGATATCTCCGATGCCACAGGTTAAAAATATCCATGGACCAGCCTGCACAGGCCGACCCAGGACAGCATAACTGTAATGGGTGATTTGCCTGATCTCACCGGTACTGAGATTTTGCCTGACGATGCACATGCGTCCGTCCTTATTACGGGCTGTCGCGATCACATGCTGGCCATCTTCGCTGA
>DATHZY010000126.1:0-4544 GCA_035458325.1 Saprospiraceae bacterium
CAAGCATCCATTCCTTTTCCTCAGGTCCGTTCTCTTCGATGATCGTTTTTTCAAGTTTAGGCAACAGGACATCAGTCATGTTCATCAGGTCATTCAACGAAGGTATATGCGCAGGCACCTTGAAGATTTCCATTAGCTTTGGATGTTGTTCCACTTCCTGCATCCATCCGGTAAGGGTGGTTAGCTCAAATGCAGCATTGGAACATTGTTTTAATAAAGTTTCTGACCACCAGATGCTTTCGGTGGAGCCGGTTATTTTTTGTTTTTCCAGGAACACCTCTGCGGCAGGAATTAATTTTTCGAAAAATGTTTTTGCTGTATAGAGACTCACTGAATCCTGTGGGTCCATAGCATTTCTATCATCCAGGATTTTTTGGAAAGCACCGGGTTCCTTTGTTTTTTCCCGGAGTACATTGATCGTATCAGTCAAACCTTTGTAGAGGTCGCCACGAAGTACGGGTAAGGTATATAGTGACAATAATCCCTCCTTGAATGTCAGGAGGCTTGCAGCCAGGTTTCCACTATCGACGGTTGATACATAGCGGGGATAGAGAGGCATTAAAGTCTCTGTATGATACCAGTTTAAGAAGTGTCCTTTATAACGCTCCAGTTCTTGCATGGTAGCCAGCGTTTTCTTGCTTCTGTCCAGTAGCTGCAGTGTAGTTAGATAGCCGAAATCATGCGCGGCCAGGGAAGACAATAAGGAGAGTCCGATATTCGTAGGCGAAGTTCGATGTGCGATCCGGGGCTCAGGGTTCTCCTGGTAATTATCGGGAGGTAACCAATTGTCATCAGGGCCGATAAAATTTTCAAAGAAGGCCCAGGTCTTGCGAGCCAGGTTTTGCAGATATTGATTTTGTTGGAGCGAGAGACTTGCTTTCTTGCGCTCCTGCGGAATGCTGGCCCACCAGGCTATGGCTGGGGAGACAATCCAAAGGACTAAAATCGGGCTGGCAATAATAAATGCCGGCCAGGATATGAAGGGAAGAAAAAGGTTTAGCGATATCCCTGAAAAAGTCCCAAACCACATGGTTTTAAAATGACCTGCCAGGCTTTTAGTGGTGGGACCTGCATGGAAAGGATCCCATTGCAATAAGTTTTTTCGGGAGACATGCATACGCCACAACGTGCGACCAATGGCATCGATATTTACAAAAGCTTCATAGGGAAGGCTGATGATCGTCCACACATGTCTGATCATGTTATTGACGAGCAATTCTATGGCGGCAGCAAGGTGGTTTTTCCACATGACATCTGGCGCTTTCGTCAGAAAGCTCCATCCAAAGGACAAGACGGATGGTGGAATGATAATGCCGATCACAGAAAAAGTCCAGAACCAGGGGGTAGAAGAAAAAATCCAACCATAGAGAAGGATCATAAACATTGCCTGAGGCACCATGCTTCGACGAAGATTGTCCAGGATCTTCCAGCGGGATAATGCGGTAAGTTGATTTTTTTGATTGCCTTTGGCATAGCCGGGCACCGTGGGATATAGCCATCGCGCAATCTGCCAGTCACCGCGTATCCAGCGATGACGACGTTTTACGTCAGCCAGATAGGTAGAAGGGTGTTCTTCGTACAATTGTACATCACTGATCAAACCAGATCGTGCATGACATCCTTCCAGCAGATCGTGGCTCAGGATGCGGTTTTCCGGAAAGCGTTCGCTGAGCGTTTTTTCAAATGCATCAACTTCATAGATTCCTTTGCCGATGAAGGAGCCCTCTTTCAACACATCCTGGTAAACATCCGATATCACCCGGGTATACGGATCAATGCCTTCTTCATTACCATGGATCCTTGCAAACCAGGAAGATCCTGAGTGTGGTAAGCTGGAGGCAAGCCTTGGTTGAAGTATTCCATAACCTTCTGTGATCCGGTTTTTCGTGGGATCATAGTATGGATGATTTAATGGATGACCGAGTGTTGCAATTATTTTCCACGCGGCTTCCCTGGGCAGTTGCGTATCTGCATCAAGGGTGATTACATATTTTATAGACTGCAGGACAGATTGATCACCTGCGATCAACGAAAATTTTTCCTGGCCATGACCTCTGAGAACGGCATTGAGGTCGCCCAGCTTGCCTCGCTTTCGCTCATATCCCATCCATATTTTATCTACAGCATTATATAAGCGTGGCCGGTGCAGTAGAAAAAAAATATCGTCTTTTGCGCTGCTGTACTTCGTATTGAGTGCACGTATTCGTTTAGCCGCATACGCAAGCAAATCCTTGTCACCGGGAAGCACTTCAACAGGCGCATCCCGAAAATCAGTTAGAAGTGCAAAGTGCAGGTTGTCCTGTTTGTTGGCAAGAAACCGCACTTCCATGCTCTCCAGCAAATGATCCAGCTCGGAAGTACTGTTAAATAAGGTAGGAACGGCAACTAACGTGCGTGATGATGCAGGAATACCCTTTGAATAATCCATGCGGGGCATAAAATCGGGCTGCACCATTAAGGTGGCAAACCAATTGACAATCGCCGTGGCGAGCTGGCTGGTGGCAATGATCGTCAGTATCGCTATGATGATTAACCAGGTAAGTGGTTGCCCCTCATGATAAGCATGTCGCACAAGAATGCCTGATAGCAATAAAGTCAACAGGGTAATAGCGCCGGCGTATAGGGCAAAAGAATTTTCAGCCAGCGAACATTTTATTTTTTCAAACCAATTGAATTTTATACCTGCACTTTTTTCTGTGGTGATGACTCCATCGCCTGTGAGATAATATCCAACATGGGTGTTTCGCTCGTTGCCCTTGCCGGACTCATGCATTTCACGGGCTGCGTTAATCGCCAATCTTGCGACATCTGGTTCGGAGGTGCCACTGCGTTTAGCAATAGCTTCAACACGATGTCGATAGTGGTCACGAGTCCTGAAATCCATGTGGCCATACGTGCCTCCGATATCCGTTCGCAGGATGGTTTCCACACCGCTTACGCTTTCTACAAATACACGCCAGTCTGCATTGTTGATAAAGCGAAGGCTGCTGATGCTGTTGCTCATCGATACCTGGTCAGCAGCTTGTTTCTGGTTTTCCTGGTGTACCAGCATGTTGGTTGTCAATCCATTTTCTGCCAACCGTTGTTCCACCCAGGAGAGAGGTAAAGAAAGGGCAGGTCCTTTGCCAAGCAGCCTGCGGGTGAGTTCCGCTACAAATGAACTGACAATCGGGGGATTGGAGCGAGCCATATCAGCAGTGACCACAATCAGGCTCTTTGGATCTTTCTCAGCCGTTTCGGTCATTTTATCTGCCCAATAATCTGCAAGGTTTTTATTGATGCGGTCCCTGGCGATAGTAGCTGCCAGCCTACGGAGATTTTCGATCAGGGCTATGCGCAACATGATGGGGATCGCCCATAACTCACCAAGTTTTAGATTGGTAAACTGTTGGTATGCAGTAACAAAACTGTATAGATTTTCGGGGTCTACTCGGCCGTCACTGTGGGCGATGATTTCAAGAGCGATATCATAGACACGGGGCAAGCCCGCTAAAGGCCCTTTAGCTAATCGAGGTAGTGTTTCACTGTAGGATTTGGGAAAATGTTTTTTCCCGATCTGGATTTGCTCCTCAATACTATAAAAGTTATCGAGCAGCCATTCCCCTGCCGGGGATATCGAACTGTTTTCCTTGGCGGATTCGATGAGCAGGTTACGGACTTCAAGCAGGATGGCTTCGTTTTCATCCAATCGCTTGAGGAGTTGCTCCGGCACAGGAACGCTACTCAGCGTATGCAAGGCTGCCAGCGATAAGGCATATTGTTCGAGTTGTTCTGTACTGAATAGTTCAGCTCTGAGCGGGGACTTCTCATTTTCGTATTTCCGCATCAGGTTGTCACCCAGGAATGGAAACCTGATCTGGGAAAGGAATTCCTGAAATGTATTGGTACTCACTGGCTATGAACCTTTTAGGTGATCAATATCACGCCCTTCACTACCTGGTCAACATGCATTCATGAGGATGAGTAAATAGTTATAGAGTGCCGCCCATCAAAATATCATGGCTACACTAATCAGGATAGACTACTTAACTAGACAAACAAAGGGGAGGAAAGGTTCGGGACAGGTCAAATCATTGTCATCACTCGTTAAAGTAGCGCCTACTGCGCCATCCCGCGAGCCGCTCGTTCAAGGGGCGCCTTTTGCGCCATCAAGCCTGCGGCATGATCTCCTTGACTTGAATGCTATATACACTCGTCTCCTGACGAGCGAGCATTAGCTTTTACCTTTTTTAGTGAGGTTAAAACCCCACTTTACAGAATTGGTCGTGCCTACGGCACTCGGATCGATGATTTGTAATCATAGATCTTTTTATGCTTTTTAGTCTCTTCCGCCTTTGCCTTTTTTAGTGGGGTTGAAACCCCACTTTACAGAATTGGTAGTGCCTACGGCACTCGGATCGATGATTACAAATCATCGATTTACTTAGAATTATTTTCTTTTTAGCCCCTTTAGCCCCTTTAGCCTCTTCAGCCCTTCAGCCCTTCAGCCTTCGCCTAAGCCTAAGCCTAAGCCTTCGCCTTTTTTCAATTACCCAGTGCCCTCA
>DATHZY010000127.1:0-11048 GCA_035458325.1 Saprospiraceae bacterium
TGACCGATCAGGTAAGGTGCCTTGATGGGTTTGGGCCCGAAACGGAGATGGGATACAGTACGCGCACCTGACTTTTTAGAGTCATAGACAAAGTATCCCTGCGCAAACAAATCGGTATTCTCACCGATGATCTTGATGCTGTTTTTATTGGCACCCACAGTGCCATCTGCGCCGAGTCCAAAGAAGAGAGCCTGCGTCCATCCTGATTCGTCAAGCGTAAAGGATGGATCATAGTCGAGGCTCAGGTGTGTCACATCGTCAAGGATGCCAATGGTAAAATGGTTTTTCGTTTTGTCTTTTTTCAATTCATCAAATACAGCCTTGACCATGGCAGGCGTAAATTCCTTGGAGGATAGGCCATAGCGACCACCGATGACACGGGGCATTGATTTTATCTTGTCTTGATGGAATGCTTCAACAAGCGCCGTGAGCACATCCTGATACAAGGGTTCGCCGGAAGCTCCTGATTCTTTGGTGCGGTCCAGCACAGCGATAGACCTGACGGTGGAAGGAAGTACATTGACTAAATGATCAATCGAAAATGGCCTGAACAATCTGACTTGTATGACACCTGTTTTTTCGCCTTGCGCATTAAGGAATGCGGCTGTCTCAGCTACAGTTTCACTGCCGGATCCCATAATGATGATGATCCTTTCAGCTTGCGGGTCGCCGTAATAATCAAATGGTTTGTATTGCCGGCCGGTGAGCTTTGCAAATTTATCCATGGCCCTGGCAACGGTATCCGGGCACTTATCATAGAAGGTATTGGCTGATTCACGTCCCTGGAAGTACACGTCAGGATTTTGTGCGGTACCGCGTATGAAGGGGTTGTCCGGGTTAAGCGCCCGTTTACGATGAGCGAATACAAGCTCGTCATCAATCATGGCCTTGATGGTCTCTTCCGGAATAAGGAATAATTTATTGACCTCATGCGATGTGCGGAAACCATCAAAGAAATGAATGAAGGGTATACGTGATTCCAGGGTGGCTGCTTGTGCTATCAGCGCCATATCATGTGCTTCCTGCACACTTGCCGAACCAAGCATTGCAAACCCTGTAGTGCGCGCAGCCATTACATCCTGGTGGTCGCCAAAGATGGAGAGGGCCTGCGCGGCCAGTGAACGCGCAGCAACATGAAAGACGGCTGACGTGAGTTCACCTGCGATTTTATACATATTGGGCAGCATGAGCATCAGTCCTTGTGATGCGGTAAAGGTGGTAGTCAAAGCCCCGGTTTGTAATGCACCATGTACCGTTCCGGCTGCACCTCCTTCACTCTGCATCTCCATGATATCAGGGATATTGCCCCAGATATTCTTCGTGCCTTTTGCGGACCATTCATCAGCGAGTTCAGCCATCGTCGAAGAGGGCGTGATCGGATAGATTGCGCATACCTCATTGACCCTGTAGGCTATATAAGCAGTGGCTTCATTGCCATCGAGTGTTGCTGCTTTCAGTTGTTTGTTCATTTTTATTTTTTTCTGTAGGTATCCCCTGACATAAGTGAATTCATTCAAAACTCTTCTACCTTTTCTTTAACCGGAATCGACTCGATATCGGAATATGGTATTTCAACGTGCATGTCTATAGCATGACATGGACATTGCTCATAGCACACGGCACAACCTGTGCAGAGTGTGTAGTTGAAATGATATCGTTTACCCGGCCCCAGCTTGATGATGGCACCTTCCGGACATGCGCCATAGCAGCCATCGCATTCGAAGCAATTGCCGCATGAATAACAACGGCTCGCTTCATATTTCGCTTCTGTTTCATTGAGGCCCTGGACGATCTCCGTAAAATCCTTTGCTGCTTCTTCCAGCGGCACATGAGGCTGTTCCTGTTTAGGGGCATCGGTCCTGTACCATACGTTCAGGCTTTCAAAACCTACCACCGGATGTTTTTTCTTTATCTCCAGAGGTTTGCCTGTCAGGAAACCGTTGATGTAGCGTGCGGCTTTTTTACCATGGCCTACGGCTATCGTTACACTACGTTCGCCTGGTATCATATCTCCTCCCGCAAAAATTCCTTTTGCTCCGGTCATCATATCCTGGCCTACGATCACTGTGCCGTCTTCCTTGAAGGAGAGGCCTTCAACATTGCGCAGGAAACTGGTATCTGTATCTTGTCCAAGCGCCAGGATAAGGGAGTCCGCTTCGAGGGTTTCAAATTCACCGGTCGGCACCGGCTTGCCATCAACGATATCCATGACTTCGACCGTAAAGGCATTTTGATCTATGCTCTTGATCGTACGCAGCCAATGGATCTTGACGCCTTCACCCAATGCTTCGTCGGCTTCAAAATCATGTGCAGGCATATGCTCACGGTCACGGCGATAGATGATAAAAGCTTCATCTGCTCCTAATCGCTTAGCCATTCTCGCGGCGTCCATCGCAGTATTTCCACCACCATAGACCACCACACGTCTGCCAAGTTTCGGAGCATTGCCTAGTTCAACTTCTCGAATGAAGCTGACCGCATCGAGTATCTGTCCTGCATCACGGGCGGGGATATCTGCTTTCTTTCCGATATGTGCGCCAACAGCGATAAAGACCGCATCATAGTTGCCTGCGGCTTTTTCAGCAGCGATATCCTGGACTTTGTAATTGAGGCGGATATTGACACCTGATCTTTCGATCCGATTGATTTCTTCCATCAGGATATTACGCGGCAGCCTGTAGGCCGGAATGCCAAAGTGCATCATTCCACCCGGGAGCGGGCCTGCTTCAAAGATGTCCACCTGGTGTCCCATGCGGTTGAGCTGATAGGCGGCAGATAGTCCGCTTGGTCCGGCACCGACGACTAAAACTTTCTTTCCGGAGGGCTTGGCTTTGATGTCTACTTCCCATCCTTCTTCGATAGCCTTATCACCCAGGAATCTTTCTACGGCGTGGATACTGACTGCATGATCAACAAATCCACGGTTGCAATTGCTCTCGCATGGATGATAGCATACGCGTCCGTGAATAGCCGGCATTGGGTTTTCTTCTATCAGTTTTTGCCAGGCTTCTTTATAGTGGCCGGCTTGCGCAAGACCGAGCCATGCCTGTATATTTTCACCGGCAGGGCAGGCATTGTTGCATGGCGGCAGGAAGTCGGTATAGACAGGTCTTTGCGTCCTCGACGGGCCTGTGCCTTCGGCATGTGTACCGAGATCGGGCTTGGTCGTTAAATCTTTATGTGGATGGATCATAATGTATAGTATAAGCCTGCAGGGATACAGGAATTTTTGTCAGTGTATAGCTTGTGTGGTGTCCGTTGCATAATAAATATGAAGACATGGTCAGTAGGCGGGCGTATCTGTCATGACAATGTCCCGGGCCTGCTGCGCAACGCGTAGACAGGCATCGACCTGGTCGGTTTCGAGACAGTAATCTTTGTCATGTGCTTCATGCCGGCAGTGAATCGGAGAGAGATCAATCGAATCGAATCGGGCATCCAGGGATTTGCATTGCTCCAGGAGACGGGCCAGTGTTACCGGGTGATGAACCGGTATTTGCCTGCGGATTAAATAGCCTGCGAGAAAATTGGAAAGCGAAAGTCTTGAATTGGAGCAAACCAGATGCGTTACAACATCTTCGGCAGATCGCTCGTCTTCGCGCTCAGCAGCAGCGAGTAGTTCCTGTGCGGTTGCATATAAGATATCAGATCTGTCCTTGTGCATGACTTCAGCAATCTCTTTTTAAAATCCTTCCCGGCTTTCGATTGGATTTTATAATATTTAATAAAGTTCAAGTTCATGGGTGTAAGATTGAATGAGGAAGGTCAGCGGGGCAGATGATTCGTGTCAAATGCATAGGGCAAGGAGCAAGGAGCAAGGAGCAAGGAGACTGTCCGGAGACAGATTTTACATTTTTTATAACAAAACATCGCTCGTTCAAGTGGCGCCTTATGCACCATCCCGCCAGTTGGGCGGGTCCTCCAAAGACTTGGATGCAATATTTTCTTGTCTCGCAAACCCGGAACCTATGTTATTGCCCGACTGTAAAAGCGAGTTTTTTTCGTCACGAGGTTTGGTTGGTGAGCTGTAGCCCCAGGATGCGCATAGCAGGTCGAACCATGGTTCTTTTTTCCGGAAAAAAAGAACACGAATTCCTCACGCTTAGTGCGCAACGAAATCCCCTCACTTCGCCTGCGAACAAATAAAAAAATTATATATTAAAAAAATGCATAAATTGTAAGTTAAAACAAACAATTATGAACCAACGAAGCTTTTTATGGGTGCTCCTCGTTCCCACTTTATTTGTGTTTAACTCGTGTGCCACGGGTGAGACACATGAAACTGCCGCATCAATCAATATGGATTCTGTCAAGGCCCAAATCATGGCGCTGGAAGCCGCTTATGCTGTTGCTGAAAATGCCAATGACGTCGATGGCGTCGCTGCCTATTATGCTGCCGATGCAGAAAGTATGGCAGACAATGAACCTACACGCGTGGGCATGGATGCGATCAAGGCAGGGATTAAGAAGGATATGGAGGCAGATACGACTGGCCATACCATTGCCTTTGCAACCACAGGCGTATGGGCTGGAGGTAACTATGCTACTGAGACGGGTACCTCTACGGTGACCGATAAAGATGGTAAAGTAGTCCGTACAGGCAAGTACATGACCCTGTTTGAATTGCGTGATGGCAAGTACATCGCTATCCGCGATATGTGGAACAGCGACGCGCCTCCAGCGACTGCTCCTGCTGCTGCTGCGACACCGCAGTAGATCTGCATTTGCTTATTTGCCGGTTTTGTGCAAGGCACCATCAAAACCAGCATAACTAAAAAAGCCACGACTAAACATCGTGGCTTTTTTAATGGCTGTAATGCTTGATGTTTAGGTTCTACCGTCTATACGCATCTATGAATTTTCCCTCTTCATAGAGTATGGTTTAGATTGCAAGGCCATCGCCGTTGCAGGAGCGCCGTGGTGAGCGGAACCGAACTTTATGCCCCTGCAACCATGTGAATTCAAATGTAGATTCTCTATTGGAATTTTGATGGGTATCCAGTTGGTAGCACGAGCAAGATCCTGCTACGGCACCCCTCTTTATGCTTTGTGTATAAACGATAAGGAGGATTACTTAAACCCAAACAGGGGTCTGATCATCTGTCGGATGATATGTTATTAACTGAAGCCATAAATGGATAGTGCTTAAAATAAAAAACCTGGCTGAAAATAAATCCAGCCAGGTCTCTTACAAAAGGTGAGAATTATACTTTGTGCTTATTGAGCTACTCTGATCACTACTCTTCTGCTCAGGAGATCACCTTCGGCTTTGGTAGCGCCCTTGATAGGTTGCTCTTCACCATAGCCAATAGCCGTCATACGACCTGCAGCGACACCCTTGGATTTAAAGTATTCCATGATATTGTCTGCACGTTTCTGAGAAAGTTTCTTGTTGTAGGCAGCATCACCAACGGTGCTTGCATGACCTTCAATAGAGATGTTAGTGGTTGGGTTGTCATTGATCACCTCTAGTGCCTTGTCGAGACGAGCTTTATCATCAGCTGTAAGCGTTGGCTCAGCATTGGCAAAATAGATGGTCATGTCAGGGCATCCACCATTAGCGGCATCACCTGGGTAGTGTGGGCATTTGTCTGTGTCATCATTGATGCCATCACCATCTGAATCCGGAACAGGACAACCCATGTAAGCGGATGTTCCACGTTGTGTAGGACACTTGTCATCGTCATCATTGATGCCATCACCGTCTGTATCAGGAGTTGGGCAACCATTGTATTTTAGCGTACCGGCTTGGGTAGGACATTTATCCTGCTCATCGTTGAAGCCATCACCATCTGTATCTGGAACCGGGCAGCCCATGTACTTGGAGGTACCAAATAAAGCAGGGCATTTATCGGATTCGTCATTGATACCATCACCATCGGTATCCGGTACCGGACAGCCATCATATTTTGCAGAACCAGCTACCAGCGGGCATTTGTCACTGACATCAGGTGTGCCATCCGCATCGGTATCCAGCGGAGCAGCCATGACGGCAGCTTCTTCCTCCATTTCTGCCTTGGTTTTACCAGGGAATCCGATGGTCAGACCAACCTGGAGCGCATCATTGTACAGGTCACTTCCTTCGGTAAAGAGATTTGAAATATCACCACCTGTGATATCAGAAAGACCGTAGATATAGCGGCCGTAGATGCCCACGGTCTTGAATAACCTTATTTCAGCACCTGCAGTCACTGAAAAGAATGTCAGGCTGGAACCAGAGGCGCCATAGGACAAACCTTCGTCAATAGCGTCATCATCATAGTCAGCTTTCCCAGCTACAAAATAGTCGAGTTGCGGACCTGCAAACAGACCGAGTGGCTTAAATGGGCTTACCCTTAGAAGAATCGGCAGGGAGAAGTAATTTAAGTTAACCTGACCTTCAGGGCCATCCGCTCTGAGTGCATTTTCGTCAAACTTAGAGCCCATCTGTGAATACAGGAGTTCTGGTTGGATGGAGAGGGCTTTTGTCAATGGAAGATGATAGAAAAGTCCGCCGGCCAATCCTGTTTTCGTATTGAGGAGGTCACCATCAGTAAACTGGTTTGCAGAACGGATGTTCGCCAGGTTCACTCCTGCCTTGATTCCGAAATAGCCACGGTCCTCCTGCTGTGCCTGCAGGGAGGTCAGCATGAAGAAGGATACTAGGGTAAGTAATAAAGTACGCATAAGTCTGGTTTTGTTTTAATGTATAGAATGTTTACTATCAATCAGATAGAATTCGAAAGTAGAAATTTCTCCCATGGGGGAACCCTCTTTAAAGGTACCTGATCAAGGAGAATTGAACCAATATAGTTAATTAGTTGCTCAAAAATACTAATTCCCTATAAAGTCTCACACAATATAAACGTGCAGATGCCATGGTTTGTGGATATTCCCTCTCCGAAGACAAATACATCACAAGTTACCACATTGGAGTGGATGAAAATAGCGCTTAATTATTTGAGTCCACAGGAAAAGTTAAGCAATTTGCCGCTATAAGCGTTAATGACCCTCTATGCCAAGTATAAAATCGCGAATCAAATCATTGGCATGGATATCCCGGCAAAAGTTTCCTAGTTTGAGGGGTGTGAAAAACGAGGCATTAAATTTAGCTCCCGGCCAGTGATGGCCTCCGTCCTTAATTCTGTAATACAGCATTTGCCCCGGACAGCTATAGGAGATTTTTTCAACAGTGCATTTATCTTTTTTTTGCACATCCGGGAGCCATTCACGGAAGGGAGTATGATATACACAGGCATCTAAATACGTTGTGAATGATTCTTCAGCTGTCAGGAACATGCCATCCTTTCCTTCATACAACAGGTCAGCTGTCCCATGGATGAGGAGTAAGGGCGCCAGTTTAGAAGCGTTTATAATGATATCGGGCTTTGCTGTCGGAGTGATATTTCCGGAGACAACAGCTATGCCTTTCAAGGCTTCTGGATACAGCGACGCAAATGTAAAGGTGAAGATGCCTCCCGAAGACATGCCTGTCATATACACATGTCCAGAATCGCCATGATACCGGGAGGTGATGACCCGGATGATATCCTTCAGATAAGTTGCTTCCCTTTGGATTGCACTGGTATCCGTATACGGCCATTGTCCCTCGAGTGTAGTCGGGTAGGCCACAATGGTATTTATTTCATCGCCAATGTTGTTCAGTCCTGTATACATTTTCATTTCCCTTCCATTGGATCCCTTTCCATGCAGACAGAGGATAATCGGATAGGCCGCAGTGTCTGAATTCGTATACACCTTGGGTAAGTGTAGGATAAAGCTGCGTTCGATACCACAGGAAGTAAATTTTATTTTCTGTGCCAGCATGGTTTGGTGGCTCATGAGAAGGCTTCCCAGCATGATTCCGCTATGCATGAACCATCCCTTGTGATGGCGCCCGTGAAGAAATTTAATGATGAAGCACCAAAGGGTTACGTCCATGTTTGGATATATATCTGACTCAGCTCATTGTGGGATGGATACGATAAATGTAAGGATTTCATTAAGGCTATAGTTTGTATGGAACGCAGTTTCCAGATTATACATGCCATGACGGCAGATGCGATATTATTTTCTATTTTGGCTGTGCATAGCCGCCTCCATGAGCCACAAGAAACTCCGTCAAGAAAAGAATTGCCTCAACTGCGGCCATGCGGTCGAAGATCGCTTTTGTACGCATTGTGGCCAGGAAAACCTGGAGCTGAAGGACACGGCTATCCACCTGATGCTCCATTACATTCAGGATCTCTTTCACTACGACGGGAAGCTCTGGCACACCATGAAAAGCCTGGTGACCAGGCCTGGCCTGGTGGCCAAAGAATATCTCGAGGGTAAGCGGCAGCGATATCTTGAACCAATCCGGTTTTATGTGTTTGCATCCACCGTGTTTTTTTTGACCTTCTTCCTGTACCTGGGAGATGACACCGTTATTAATTCTGAAACCCCGGAAACGAACTATTCCAAACGGCTCTATAACCTCAACCAGGAAAAAACGTTTGTGCTAGGCACTGCAGATACGGTCCATGCCAATGCGCTCATCCATACTGTACAAAAGATTTCAGGGATGCAGGAGCTTTCAACAGATTCTACTTCTCATGCGGAAGATTCTACGATAACCTTACTGGAGGTAGGAAAAGCGGATTCATTGGAGGATGAGGAAGAACAAATGGGTTGGTTTGAACAATTCCTAGAGAAGAGGTATCAGGCCTGGACGGAAGAAGTGTATGAAAAGTATGAGGGAGATAAGCAGGAGGCGAATAGAATCATAGGGGAAAAAGTGATGCATTCATTACCGCAACTTTTTTTCCTGAGTCTGCCCTTCTTTGCGTTCTTCCTTAAATTGATGTATTTCAGGTCAAAGCGAAAGTCGTATGTAGAACATTTTGTTTTTTCTATATACCACTATGCATATCTCTTTGGCGTCATGTTTCTGTTTTACCTGATACCAGCTATGGCTAAAATGCTGGGCAGTTCATGGGAGGATTTGATCATCGAATGGATCACTTTGTTTGTTGTGTTCTATCCGTTGATTTATCTGTTCCTGTCTATGCGACGCTTTTATGAGGACCGGTGGATAGTGCTTTCTATTAAGTTTCTTGTCCTGTCCATACTGCTGATGATCACTATGCTTTTCCTCTTTATCCTGATGGCTGCCTTTGCCTTTTTCTTTTAATTCAACCCTGCAAATTCAAATTCCCAGACGCAACATTTCAGCATAACCATCGGGAAGCACACTTCCTTCAATGGCACGGGCTGCTTTTTCTACATCATAGGCAAATCGAATAAAATCAACATGGATGGAATCTTTTTGGCGTATCGATACTTCCTCATCAACGGTCAGGATGACATAACCACCTCGGGGGTCACCATCCTTGGGCTTACCGACAGAACCGATGTTGATGGCATGACGATAGACGGGTGTTTCAGGTGTGCCTGCTGGAAGTATGCGATGATAGGGCTTGTGCGTATGTCCGAAGCACAGGATATCGGCATTCGCTTTTTCCATGATGTTCAACAGGCTTTTTTCGTCCCGGTCTTCAAATAGATATTCATTGATTTTCCTTGGGCTTCCATGCACCAGCAGGAGATTAATTAATTCCTCACCATGTTTGAATTCAATGCGGATATGGGCGGGTAGGGTGCGGAGGTAGTTTCTTTCTTGTTCTCCGATGATGGAGTTGGTGTATGAAATAGAGATCGCGCCCATTTCTTTTTCTACTTCCGTTTTGTATGCGCAACCACAATCGTCACTTCCCAGCCCAATTCCCTGATCATAGTTGCCCGCGATAGTGGGAATACCTCTTCGCCTTATTTCGTTGATCACTTCATTGGGCCAGATGTTGTAGCCAACCAGGTCTCCCAGGCAATAGATGGCATCAGGCTTATGTTGGGCCACACTTTCAAGGCATGCTTCCAGCGCGGGGAGATTGGCATGGATGTCTGAGAACAGGGCGATCTTCATCAGGATGTATTTTTTATTTCAGCTTGCGCTTCGTTTATTTTCTTTTCAACGCCTTAGCAATGCCGGCTTCCACCAACGGTTCCATAAATCTATATCCTGTCAGGTTTGGGTGTACACCATCTTCTCCATATATTTTTTGTAGTCCTTTTTGCTGATCCGACATGGGTGTATGAAAGTCTACATAAGGGATATTTGCCAGTTGGCAGTATGAAGACAACATCTGATTGAGGGCATAGATTTTCTCTGCCGGTGCCAGATCCGGACGCCATGGATAATCATGCGCAGGCAACACGGAGCAGATCACCATGCGTATATCATGAACCATGGCGAGTTCAGCCATGGAGATGATATTTTCATAGATTGCTTCCAGGGTGGTTGGGCCTCTGTTTTCAGCTATATCATTTGTGCCAGCAAGCAGCACGACCACTGCCGGATGGAGATCAATGACGTCTTGCCGAAACCTGATTAACATCTGAGGCGTAGTCTGTCCGCTGATGCCACGATTGACATACGGCTTGCCGGCAAAAAACGAAGGGTCTGATTTTATCCAGCCTTCTGTGATCGAATTGCCCATGAAAACCACTCTCTTTTCCTGAGGGGCATCCAGGGGTAATGCGGCATTTGCTGCCTGGTAATATTTTAGGTTGGCCCAGTCGTTGGCATCATAATTATCCTGTCCGTTGGCATCAGCGAGGTTGATCATAAGCAATATTGATAAGGCAGATATAAAGTTGTTGCAATTCATATTGCTGATTTGATGATAAGCTGCTCCAAAAAAGGGCAGAGTGAATGATGGATGCAAAATACTAAAATACCGGATGGAGCCTGGTCATTCCAAACCCCATCCGATAACTCAAAAAAAACTGTATATTTTGAATCACTAGCAACATCCTGTCCCTGGTTCACAGCAGGATTTTGGTTTTTCAGCATATACGGTAATGCTGAAAATACCAGTCGTCCCATCTTTAAAAGCTGCAAGTTCTTTTTCGTCAAGGTAGTTTTTCAGGATGTCATCCGGAATCACAATGGCCTTCTCCTTTTGCAAGGTCACATTGGTAAATCCGTTGCTGTAAATCATATTGAGATATTCGTGCTTATTGATGGCGCC
>DATHZY010000128.1:0-2648 GCA_035458325.1 Saprospiraceae bacterium
TCGGATCTGGCGATTTCAAATTTTCCAAACCAGGCCTACCTCTATTACACATCAGGTGTCGGGTTATATAAAAAAGAGCGTTACCGTGAAGCCATCGAAGTGCTAAACGAAGCCTTACTGATGACCGGCAGGAATGCTGGCCAGAAGATTGCTGTATTGAATATCCTCGGATTGGCCTATGATGAGGCAGGTGACATGGAAAAATCTTCAAATGCCTTTGAATCGGCATTGGCGATTGATCCCAAAAGCCCTGAAACACTTGCACATTACAGCCTGATGCTGAGCCGGAGGATCTCTCAAAGTGAAAAGGCGCTCTCAATGACTGAAAAGGCCCTGGCACAAGGAAACCTTACGCCGATGGTGCATGAGATCCTAGCCGAGGTGCTCTACAATCAGAAGAAATACAAAGAGGCCAATACTTCAATACAGGAAGTGTTAAAAGCGGATCCGTACGGAGATGCATATAACCTCGCCGGTGACATCCAGATCAAACTGGGGAATACAGAAGAGGCAGTCCTGATGTGGCAAAAAGCAATCGATGCCGGATGTACAGATCCGATGTTGAAAGGAAAAATTTCCGATCCCAAGGCACAATAAACCCCATTCGGTTGTTACATAAAGGGAAGGCAATCGTCTTAGAGTTAAACACCATATGAAGAAGTACACCATCTACGGGATATTTATTTTCCTGCTTTCAGCCTCAATGGCCTGTAAGAGCAAGCAAGGGCTATCGGATGGGACTAAGCCGGGTACTGACCTTCCTATGTCAGCGGAGACGGCTGCCATGATGAAGAAAGTCATGGAGACGCAACTGCCCTACACTTGGTTTGCTGCGTCAGGTCAAGGTAAAATCGACTGGGATGGTCAACGACTCAGTGCAAAGATCAACGTGCGTATCCTGCACGACAAGATCATCTGGGTGCAGATACAAAAACTGGGTTTTGAAATCGGAAGGATGCTGATCACCCCGGACTCCGCCTTTTTTATCAACCGATTTGAGCGCTCCTATGCTGTTTATCGCACTGAAGAATTCCTGGAGGAGTACAATGTGCCGGCAGATTTTGATATGTTCTCCAGGGTATTTACTGCAGGAGCATACATGCCTCCGATGATTAAAAACTCTGTGGTGGAACCTGATGGATCACTATTTATACAATCCACTACCGGCATGAATGCACAGCATTGGTTTGATGCATCTTCCTTGCTCATCAGGTCGCTGATCACCGACCCATTGGCCAGGGAATGGTCGTCTGTCTACTCAGACTACAGGAAGACCAATTCAGGGCAGCGGTTCCCTTATACCAGGTCCAATACCCTCGTCATCGATGGACAACCCAACATATTTGACCTGGAATACACGGAAATGTCCATAGATGTGCCTCAGGAATTTCCTTTTTCCATACCTTCACATTATGAAAAAATATAATGTGTCAGGAAAACTGTTTCTCACACTAAGTTTTATTTTCTTTTCCCTGCTTGGTTCGGCCCAGAAGGATCGTAGTGAATTAGAGGCTCAGCGTAAGGCGCTGGAGAGCCAGATCAAGTCTACCACAGACATCCTCCAGAAGACTCAAAAGAGCAAAACAAAGACAGTAAACCAGCTCAAAGCCCTCAATGCCCAGATCCGGCAGCGACAGGAATTGCTGGAATCGATCAATAAGGAAATCAGCCAGGTCGACCGGGAGGCCCAGCAACAGGAAAAAAGCAAGACGGAAGCTGCATTGGCTATCCGGCAGACGGAGTCCAGGCTGTCACACGCACTCAGGACAGCGTATATCCGCAGTCAGCTTCAACCAAGCTGGATATATCTCCTCAGCTCGCAATCTATAGGTCAGGCTTTGACGCGATGGGTCTATCTGCGCCAATACAAGAGTTATGTGTTGAGGCAGTTGAAATATCTCTCCCAGAAAAAGGAAAAACATCAGGCACTGATTAAACAACTGGAAGAGAATAAGAAGGCAAAGACGATGTTGTTCAATGAAGAAGAACAACACAAGAAAGAAATCCTGGAGGAACAGAAATCACAGCAGTCGCTCGTCAATGACCTCGGCAAGGAAGAAAAGAAGCTGAAATCACAGTTGGCCGCTACGCAAGAGAAAAAGAAAAAACTCGATGATGAGATCTCTCGCCTGATCAGTGCAGAAGCCAAAAAAATGACAAGTTCAGGCCTCAGCACAGCACCTGAAACAAAAGCGCTCAACGAACAATTTTCCGCCAATAAGGGAAAGCTTCCGTGGCCTGTCAGCAAGGGACTGATCACAGACCGCTTTGGTGAACATCCACATCCGGTATTGAAAGGTATCAAGGTGCAAAACAACGGCATCGATATCAAGGCTGAAGAAAAAGCTGCCGTGAAGAGTTTGTTTTCCGGCACGGTAGCTTCCGTCACGAAGATCCCCGGCTATGACTACATGGTCATGGTCCGCCATGGTTTATACTTTACAGTCTATTCAAAGTTGGTCAGTGCCTCTGTTAAGAAAGGAGATGCTGTCACCACAGGTCAGCTGCTCGGTTATCTCGGCAGCGAAGAGCCGGAGCTTCACCTGGAGATCTGGCAGGATAAGACGAAGTTGAATCCGGAGAGCTGGATTGCACGGAAGTAAACAGTGTACGGTAAACAGTATACAGTAAACAGTATCCAATTCTTA
>DATHZY010000129.1:0-4481 GCA_035458325.1 Saprospiraceae bacterium
TGCTGAAGTATACTCCATACTTCCCATTTTTTCACGATGCGCTTCTATAATCAACTTACCATCCTTGACACGCGCATTTTCAAGTCTTCGGTCAGTATAATACTGTAGTTCATTATTCCCCCAACCGCAAATCTTAGGACAACCATCTCCAAGATCATAACTCCAGCGCGTCGAATCTGGCAAGCCGTCCTGATTAAATTCATCCGCCCATACCAGTTTCATCCGCTTCCCTTCTCCGCTGAAAGAGGTCAGGCTAAAACACGCAAGCACAAGTAAGGTGATTCCTGTCGTGGCAATAAATATTCTAGAAAAGATGTGTTTCATATCGAGTAGTCCTGACGGAGTATTACTGAGGCATAAAGACGAGTTCAAACCAACCCTGAGCCAGGGGCACACCGTTCGGATCACGCTGCCGTGCACGGACGATCAATTCTGTTTCGGTGAGGGACACGATATCCAGGAGATTGTCTGAATCCCATACGCCCATAAACTGTTCTTCGGGAATCAGAATCTGGTCTCTCCCTCCGATGCCGGTTCCTTCCAGGAAAATAAAATCAGCGATGCCGTGATCGTAAGGGATTACCTTATACCCATCCCATGGATCTACCGAAGCGCCGTTGTTTTTATTTTGATACACCAGGTTTTCAAACGTAAAGCAGAAGCCATCATCATACTGTGCGGCTTGCAAGCCATCCGCAGGAGATGTATACCAGGAAAAATCATCATAGGTAGGTCCTACCTTGACCGCACCCGGTGTGTGGACAAATGTCCAGCACTTTCCGCCTGGTCCGCAATCACCCGTTAGCATCGCCAACTTGGGATTACAGGATAACGGAGCATCCTTGACGATGTTTACGGTGGTAGAAGCAGATGGCGTTCCACTGCCATTTGTTTTAGATACAAAGAGCGTGATTTCGTACACCCCTTTTTTAGTGTACAACACTGTATCTACTGCTTTCATGGAAGTCTTAGGAGTTCCCCCAGGCAGGTTCCAGAACCGCTGAAAACTACCCTCTGACAAATCGCGTAATACAAATCGATTTGAGTCTCCCTGCACCATCTCTACACTAAACAGCGGGTCTTCCGGTGTGGGAGGCAATGAAAATTCGTCATCGCGTTCCGGCGCACAGCCTGGAATGGCAAATCCGGATATGACGAGTAGGATGAAAAGGTATTTATACATCGTTGTTACTTTTTATTACTCCTAAATCCCCCATGCTTCGACCTGCTTTCGCTCAACCATATACTACAGCTCAGCAACCAGGGGACTTTTAATCATTTTTTATTTCACTGCTAACTGTTAGTTGCTAACTGCTAACTTCAATAACCTGGATTCTGCGTTAACGCCCCATTGGTGGCTTGTATCTGCGACTGAGGAATCGGAAATAATTCGTGCACACCTGTCACAAAGCCAAGACTGCCTAATACTTCAGGACCGCGACCAGTGCGAACGAGATCAAAGAAGCGATGTGCTTCAAGACCGAGTTCAAGGCGACGCTCTCTGTAAATAGCCTGGAGTAAGGCAGGACCTGAAAACGAAATAGCCGGGATGCTTACCCTCGCCCTGACCTGGTTCAATGAATTCCTGGCTCCTTCCTCATCACCTGTGTGGTACGATGCCTCTGCATGCATCAACAAGACATCCGAATACCGGATCACACGGTCATTGGTTCCCCCATTTGGATTAGGGTCACCGAAAGGTGCATCTTCACTTTTGTTATTAAAATATTTCTTGGAATAGTAAATGTAAGGTGAACCTCCGGCTGCGTCAATCGTAAAGATGCCCCGATCCCCCATTGTATCCCCAAGCATGAAGACGGTTGATGCCAATCTGGGATCTTCGAAGCCTTCTGCAAAAAATTCATCTACAAAATCCTGGGTCGGAATATTGAACCCATATCCGGCAAACTGTCCGCGGGCCCTTGTAAACACATTGGTGAATGAGCCTTCGTTGGCATTGTTCTTACCCCAGTTACCACCGGAGGCATTCATATATTGTATTTCAAAAACAGATTCTGAATTGTTCTCCCCATAGACCGGAAATATATCCGCATAGTCGGCTACTAAGACATACTCATTTGAATTGATGACTGCTTCAGCCGCTGCTTTAGCTTCAGGCCATTTCTGGCGCCAGAGATAGGTTTTACATAACAGTGCCTGGGCAGCACCATGCGTGATTCGGCCTAGATCTGCAATTGGATAATCACTACGTTTCCAAAGATCAACTGATGCTTCGGTCAGATCGCTCTCGATCAGATCCCACACCTGATCAGCAGTAGCACGTGGCATGTTATACTCAGAAGGAGCTAAGACATGATCCGCCAGTGGCACCCCTCCAAACATGGTTACGAGATTATAGAAATTCCATGCCCTGATAAACTTAGCTTCCGCCAGGATGCGCGCCTTGAGGTCCGGGTCCATGTCGATAGGCGGTACTTTTTCAAGAACCACATTGGCGCGATAGATGCCCTCATAGTCAGCGCCCCACTCTGCCTCGAGCAAGTCTGTATTGGATTGACCCTGAAATCTTTCAAGCAACAACAAGGCATACACATCATTATCTCCACCACCGCCTTTATCCGCATCATCTGACATGATATCACCCCAGAACCACCTGAAATGGCCGGCCGGGGATAGCTGGAACTGAAGTGACGCATAAGCTGCATTAACAGCAGCTATAGCATCCGCTTCATTGCGATAGAAGTTTTCTTCTGTGGTTCCTACGATCGGGGCCTTCTCCAGGAACTCCTTATCACAGGCACTGAGGACGATGACCATCAGTATAACCGGAATACATATTTTTTTCATGGTGCCTAATTGATTGTTAAAAGGTCAGACTTACTCCACCCATTATTGTCCTTGCTTGTGGATAAAATCCACGGTCCATACCGATATCCAGACTACCTCCGACATTGCCGATCTCCGGATCCAGGCCGGAATAGGAAGTGAACGTAATCAGGTTTTGTGCGGTCATGTATATCTTGAACTTCTCAAACTTCATTTTCTGCAACCACGATCCTGGCAGGTTGTAACCAATGGTCAATGTCTTCAATCGCAGGTACGAACCATCTTCAATGAACCGATCGGAAATGCGGATATTCTGATTGAGATCATTGAGACTGACATGAGGCTCATCATTCGACGTACCCGGGCCGGTCCAACGCTCAAGAGCAGAAGAAGGACGGTTGACATACGAAAAATCGTAACGAGTGAAATTTTTGAAAATATCATTACCCTGAGAGCCTGCAAAAAACAGATTCAATTCAAAGCCCTTCCACTCCATGTCACCAGTTATGCCATAAGTGAAATCAGGTGTCGGATTTCCGATGTAGGTTTGATCATTGATATCGATCACTCCATTTCCATCCAGGTCCTTGAATCGGATATCACCCGGTGCAGTGGCTTCATTTTGAAAAGCAGCAGCTTCTACTTCTTCCTGTGTCTGGAAAATACCGTCGGTCACATAGCCAAAGAAGGAGGCAAGCGGATGACCTACATCTGTCTTGGCTGCATTGGTATTGGCGAACTGAACATATCCTGAAAATACCGGTTCACCACCTTTACCAAGTCCGGTTACTTCACTCTGGACAAAGGCGATATTAGCTCCGACGGAGTATTTGAAATCATGATCAATATTACGATACAACAAAGCAAGTTCAACGCCACGGTTCTCCGCAGTAGCTACATTCTGAATAGGTGCTGCCGTACCGGACACTAAAGGTATTGGCGCTGCATAGAGCATGTCAGAAGTTTTCTTGATGTAGTAGTCAGCTGTAAAATTGATTCGTCCTTCATACATCTCCATATCGATGCCGATATCCATTTGTGTGCTGGTCTCCCATTTGAGATCGGGATTGGCGGCACTCAAGGCAACACTACCGTTTGTAATATTTTCTTCAGGACCAAATGTGTAATTCTGTCCGCTATACACGACGGTTGAATAGCTGTAGTCTCCGATCCTGTCATTACCATTTTGTCCCCAACTGGCCCGTACCTTAAAGAAGTTGATCAGATTCACGTTCCAGAAATCAGCATGGCTCATGATATATCCAGCCGAGAAAGATGGAAAATATCCGAAACGATTATTGGCCCCGAAGCGAGATGAACCATCTGCACGGAATGTTGCAGAAAATAAATAAGTGTCGTCATACACATAATTTGCTTTTCCAAACCAGGAGAACAAAGAGGACTCCCCTGCCCCCTGATACGCACTCTGAGAAGCTATCGGATCTATCGTATTGGAGATATAAGCGTCATCCGGGTCATTGGAGGGAAGGTTTGTATTGGCTCCTCCGCTGTAGTCGTGTCGGTTCTGTAACGCCGTAGTACCTGCGATGAGGGTAATATCATGGGCACCATTGAACGTATTCTGATAAGTGAGAATATTTTCCCATTGGTTGTTTTTCCAGGTATTGTTAGCGAGGGATACACTATTGATAAGTCTCTTTTCTGCCGGAGGTGCTTCGCTGATGGAAGGGATA
>DATHZY010000130.1:0-3258 GCA_035458325.1 Saprospiraceae bacterium
CCATTGCTTTTGTTGCTTCGGGCGTTTGAGCCGCGGCCATGCTGCTGATCATACTGATGCTGCTCAGGGTGGATCCGATGTCGTCGTGAAGGTCCCGCGATATGCGCAGACGGATTTGCTGGAGTCTCAGCAGTTGATTGATCCTGATCCGGTAGATGATGAATAGTATGGACATGACGATTGCGGAGCACAGCAAGTAAAACCACCATGTCTTCCAGATAGGAGGATGTACGATCAGTATTACCTTCGCGCCCTCTTCATTCCAGATGCCATCATTGTTTGAACCTTTGACCCGAAAGGTATAGGTGCCACCATCCAGGTTGGTAAAAGTGGCTGTTTGCTTGCTACCACAATAGATCCAGTTTTCATTAAAGCCTTCCAGTTGATAAGCATATTGATTCAACGCGGGATTGGTAAAATTCAATGCGGCAAAATCAAGCGTGATCATATTTTTACGATAGGACAAATGGATAGGTTGCAGTTGTTCTCCCTTGCGCCTGACAGGGACTTCTTGATCAAAGATCCGGACATTGGTGATGATCAATGGTGGTACGCGGTGGTTGATCTTCATCGATTCGGGACGATAATAGCTGATCATCCCCATCGAACCATAGTACATCATGCCAGCACTCGTATAGGTGACGGCACCTGCCAGGCTGTTGGTGGGCAAGCCGTCACTGATGTAATAATTTTTAAATGTTTTATGGACAGGATTGAATTGACTTAATCCATTATTGGTCGCCAGCCAGAGGTGACCTTGCCGGTCGGGCATTATAGAGAAGACGTCGTTGTTGCAAAGACCGTCATGCGTAGTATACGTTTTAAATAGTCCGGTTTTGGAATCCATGAAAGCGAATCCATTTTCAGTAGCGATCCAAAGGTTGCCATTGACGTCCTCATACAAGTCATACACGCCATTATCAGGCAATGATGCAGGATTGTTTTTCTCATGTTCAAACTGGGTGATGTGTCCGGTAGCAGGCACTATCAGGCACAAGCCTTTATTTTGGGTGCCCACCCAGATATTTCCTTCCCGGCTCATGATCATGCTGAATATCCGGTTGTCCGGAAATGAATTGGGATTTGTCGGATCAAAGGAATATTGCTTTAGCACATGCTTGTCCCTGTCGAAATGAAATACACCGGAAGCATTGGTAGAAAACCAATAGTGTCCTCGTTGGTCCTGAAGCATACCATTGACACTGGGGATGACACTACCGGCAGGCAAGGGTGGTGGAAGGAATTTTCGCTGTGTAGGATCAAACAGATAGACTCCCGCACGTGTACCTACCCACATGTGGCCGGTATCATCATAGTAGACATGGTAAAGGGTGTTGTCAGGCAACGAATGAGGATTGCCCGGATCATGTTGGTGAAGTTCAAACGTATGTTGAAGTGTATGGTAATGGAATAAGCCTGCGCCGGGTACAGTGATCCACAAGTACGGACGGTCATTGATATCTTCAGTTATGCATGAAGGTAACCGGTATACAGAGAATTCACTGGAGGATAATGGGATAGGGATGGAAGTAAACTGTTGTGTAAAAGGATCAAATTTATCGAGGCCGGCAGATGTGCCTACCCAGAGAATCCCTGCATTATCCGTAAAGACATCATTGATATATTCATTTCCAAGACTCATCTCATCAGCCGGCTGATGATGAAAATGGTATGGATAAGTGGAGGTTGCAGCATCGAATACAGAGAGGCCGTTGCCATAGGATCCAATCCACCATTGCCCTTGTCTGCCTTTGCAAATACTCTTGATGACATGTTTGCGCTGGTTGGTTTCTGCGTCATCTGGCAAGTACGTGGTGTGCAATTGATCATCGGCGATATATATTTTCTGCAAGCCTCCGTACCAGCTTCCGATGAGGAACGTGTCCTCTTCAAAGGGGATAATGGGATGTACAGTGGCATTTAGTTTTTTCTCCACTGTAAATGGAGAGGTTATTTCTTTGTGCAGGATTTTCCCGGTCTTTATAAAGAAGACATACACACCGGAGCTGGTTCCAATCCAAACGCGGTTTCCATGATCAGCCGTCAGGCATTTGATGATCAACTCATTCTTGAAAGGTAATGGATACGATTTTAACGGTTGGCCCTCCTGCAGATGATGCAGATAGGTTTTCGTAGCAAACCAAATTCCTTCTTTATGGGCTGGCGTCACGGCATGGACACGGTGGCGGTCAATTTTTTCAAGGGTGTTGTCAAATTGTATGGAGTGGAACTGTCCGTCTTCAAAATTAAAATAACATAGTCCTCCATTGGTAGCCGTCCAGATGCGGTTAGAAGGATCAACACACAAATCATTGATAATGTTATTGCACAATGTAGTGCTGTCTTCGGGATTGTTCCGATAAGCTATAAAAGTTTTTCCATCAAAGCGTTTTATACCATCCATTGTTCCGAGCCAGATGAAGCCAAAACTATCCTGGGCGATTTTGGTGACTGGGGTAGACAAGCCGTCTTCGTGATTGAAATGTTCGAAGGAGACATTTAAAGACTGGCTGATGGCCAGCCTGAAAGCCAGCATGCACAAAAGGGTGCAGACAATGCAGAATATCCCGTTGCTCTTCGGCCGTGCCATAAACATTCCCGTTCTTGCCTGAACATGCATCTTGATTGAATATAGGAAGAATTAAATGCCTGACACAGCACTTTTTGAAGATTAGTGTCAGTGAAAAATACGGATTTTCCTTTTTATATTCCCACATTATCTTTAGGCTACCTTTGATTTACATCTACTCAAACATATGCCATGAGGCTTTCTATATTCTGCTTTATCATCATAGTGATCTCAGTTGAGGCAAGTGCTCAAGACTACCGTCGTTGGGAGATCAATGAAGACGGGTCAATTTCATGGATGATAAAAGGTGATATTCCACACAAGGACCATATCGAAATGAGTGGAAAGCAAATCTCCTGTGTGCTTCGATACGGCGTAGCAGCGGACGGCTCATTTGAATTAACTCGGAGCCTGGTGTGGCCGATGCTCCGGACGATTCCAAATAATACACATGCAAGTCTCAATCACCGTTTTGAAGATGATCCTCTTGACTTGATCAGAGTGGATGGGCAACCATTACCATCCGAAAAAGTAAGTAAAATCTTACTAAATGGGGCAATTGAAACCATAAGTTCTTTAGGAGAGAGAATCAGATTAATCCGACAGCTTTTTCCTTTACTAACTGCGCCTGGTTATTGCGAAATATACCACATTGAGAATATTTCAAGCTTTCCAGTCACGGTGGAGGT
>DATHZY010000131.1:0-8119 GCA_035458325.1 Saprospiraceae bacterium
CCGGTTCCTTTCTCCCTGGGCCTTCCCTGGAGGTGGCAATCCATCATTTGGCGGGAAGATTTACAAATCTGTGTTGATCAATTTTGTTGAAGACCGGTCGTATGTGGAATACATAACCGAATTCAAACTAAAGTTTAAAGCCGGAGGTGCAGCTGGGTTCTCCAGTGACCTCAATGAAGTGATCGCCAGCACGGCGGTATCCATCCTGGTCTCTGTGCCAGCGGATCAGCATATCATTACCCCCATTGATGAAGAGGAGGCAGAAGTCTCCAATGAATCATGTTCATGCGCATCATGAAAGAATCACCAACTATAATCAAAACACCCGTACTCAAGACCGTAGAGGATTTTTATGAACTACGGCGAAGGGGGATTGGGTATATTGAAAAACTTGGAAGTGATTATTGGACAGATTTTAATCTGACGGATAGCGGCATCGCCATACTTGAAGCCTACATCTATGCTTTGACAGATCTGGGCTATCGAACCGGTTGGAAGATGCGCGATCTGCTTGCACCGGAAACATATGGATCGGATACCCATCAGCCTTTTTTCACGGCGCGTGAAATACTGACGGTGAATCCATGGACACCTGATGATTTCAGAAGATTGCTCATAGATTTGGATGGAGTCCGCAATGCCTGGATGGTGTGCAAGGAATGTGCGTGTGATGTATTCCTGTATGCCTGGTGCGATGCGGAAAGTAATTTGCAGCTCGGATATGAATTGCCCAGCGGCATTTCAGAAGACAAAAGTATAAAGGTGCAGGCGCTCGGCTTATATGAAGCCTTATTAGAATTGGAATCCGATCCGGTGCTGGGAGATTTGAATGACCGTAAAATCATCCAAAAATTTACTTTGACGGTTGGTACGGAATTGGAATCCTACGAATTGGAATTACATTTTCCGGATTGGGCTTTGCTACATCAGGATGCATTCGAAGCTTTTCGCGAAAGCACAGATGATCCTATAGCCATCACCATCTCTAAATTTTCCCGTAGCAAGACTGCTTCAAATATTATTCTTACACCTGAACTCAGACAATTCTGGAACGGTGTCTTCTATGTCACCTTTACATTTACAGCCGGTGGGATGTCTATTGTCATACCCAATGCTGCCTTAAGAATCTTCAGTAATACAGCCGTAAAAAATGTGGTTACTGTCGCGGATCTGATAGCCCTGTTGCAGGAAAAAAGCAATACTGGATTCATACAACTCTACCGAAGGAAACTCGTCAAAGTCGCAGATCAGATCACGGCCGCAAAAAAGGCCCTCCACGATCATCGCAATCTGGACGAGGATTTTTGCCGCATCAAACAGGTGGCTATTGAGGATATCGCCATTTGTGCCGATGTAGAGGTGGCACCTGCCGCCGATATTGAATGGGTTCAGGCCAAAATCTGGTTCGAAATCCAGCAATATATGAATCCGCCTATTCCATTTTACTCCCTCAAGGAGATGGTGGAAAAGGATATTGCATCAGAAGATATTTTTAATGGTCCACCATTGGAAAGTGGCTTCATCCTGCAGAAAGATCTTGATGCTACCGGCCTGAAGACAGTGCTATATGCATCGGATATCATCAATCGATTGATGGATATTGATGGCGTCATCGCCATCAACCATCTCTTAATGACCAAATATGATGCAGATGGACAACTTGTACGTGGGGCCGCCGATATTGGATTGACCAGTTATAGTCCTGCTAAGATCAGTGCGGAATGGACTATGGCCATCACGGCAAACCATCAACCACGACTTTATTTTAATTTATCCAGTTTTCTGTTTTTTAAAAATGGACTTCCTTTTACACCGAGAAAAGGTGAAGCGGAAGATACCCTCCTCCAATTGCATGGTGAATCTGAGCGGATTAAAATCAAAGATCCGGTACAGGACTTCCCGATACCGACTGGTGTGTATCGTGATCCGGCCGATTATTATCCTGTGCAATATAGTCTACCCCGATTATATGGCATCAGTCCTATAGGCCTGCCAGGGCATGTAGGTCCTATACGCATAGCGCAGGCACGGCAGCTCAAAGCTTATCTGATGGTCTTTGAGCAAGTCCTGATCAACCAATTTGAGCAACTCGCACATGTCAGTGATTTATTTTCCTTGAGTCCACTTGTAAACAAGACTTATTTCAGCAGCCTGATCGATGATGCACTGATTAATGATTCCGCCATCTTATTTAATGGATACAATCAAAACACATTAGATGCACTGACGGAATCCAAAATTGAATTCCAGGACCGGCGCAATCGCTTTCTTGATCACATCCTTACCCGGTTTGGTGAACACTTTGATGAGTATGCCTTGCTGTTGAACACCCTGGAAGACAATGCCATCGCAGCGGATGAGTTGATTAAGGATAAAATCAGCTTCCTTAAGGCCTATCCGGTGATCTCCAGTGATCGGTCCAGGGCTATGGATTACAAGGATGAGCCTTGTTCACCCGAATCCCGGCAACCCGGATTAAAGCGCCGCATCAATCTATTGTTGGGATATCCGGATTTAACTTTCGCATGGACAGTCACCAACCCTGTTCCGGGTTCATTTGATGTTGTTTTTGAACTTGAAGATGGCAATAAAAGCTTATGGCTGATTGGGGTATACACTGTTACCACGTCGGATGAGGATCAAGCAAAAAAAGAGGCACATCAGGAGATCATCACACAAATGACAGATTCGACAGCCTATGTTATAACGCAGCTCGCCGGTGGATTTGAATTGACAATTAATGACCAGGGTGGAAATTTGTTGGCTACTCATCCTCAACTATTTGCTTTGCAAAAAGATGCTGAACAATTGATGGATGAATTGACAGCATGGGCTGCTCAACATAGAATGATCCTTGTAGAGCATTTGTTGCTCAGACCAAAATTTCCGGGGGACGCGTTGTTTCCGATTTGTTCTGAAGGAGAATGTCACACTTGTGATGCTGATCCGTATTCGTTCCGGCTGACTTTTGTCATGCCGGCATGGAATAATGCCTATCGGGAAAATCTCGACTTACGGGCTTTTGCCAACAAAACAATCATGACAGAAACTCCCTCTCATCTCCTTCCAAAGGTCTGTTGGGTCGGGAATAATGGTTTCGACATTGACTCCTGCGATCCGATGATTAGTACCATAGCCGCATTCCTTGAGCAGCATGCGTTGACTGCTGGAGGAATCAGGCCTACATCAGTTGAGGCGTGTACTTGTGCAATGAATATCTACCAGGCATATAGCACCGAATTCAAGACCTGGTTTGATGACAAAAAACTCATGCATTTTACAGAAGATGCATTATATGCGTTACTGCCTGCCAGGTTTAACCCCATTGACCTAACGGCTATCACTTGTGCTGCTGTGCTGACAACTGATCTTGTCAATACGTTAAAGACGATGTTGTTAGATTATTATGTGCAACTGGCTTTGAAAGGATTTCAGTTTGAAAAATTTGAAGACGCCTGGTGCGCATGGCTTGAGGCAAATGCTAAGGTTGACTGGGAGGAGATAAAATTGAATGATCGGATAGAAGCTTTACTGGAAATGGATAACCTCAGCAGCAATGATCCCGATATCCATGATAAAATATGTCAATGTGCTGCTGCCATACTTGCAGCATACGGAACACAATTCTATCAATGGATGAAATTAAAAATCGGAACCGGACTAGATTGGACTCTATTTGGTTCAGTTCCAGATCCGGTTTTTCCTGTATGTAGTGGAGTAGTGAACTCCTCAGCCACCCAACAAAAAATAAAAGACATGCTGGTGGGGACATTGACGAATCCAGGATACTATGCTGATTGGGTAGAAGTATCATTTCGGCTTTGGACATTACTTGATCTGCTGGGCAAACTCACGAATGTATATCCTACGGCCACATTGCATGACTGTGATGACGGGTCAGATATCAATCCGGTCAGGTTAAATACCACAGCACTGGGTGGTACCTGATCCAGACCTTTAAAAACTAATTTTTCTCACTTGTTAACCTTTCCTGGCTATGAAAGCTGATCAAAACAAATATCCCGTCTTTGAGGCTAATCAGGTTTTAACCAATGCACACCTCAATCAGGTATTCAACTACCTTGATGAACAGAATCGGTTGACAAGAGCCAATTTGATCGGCATAGGTATCGTCTGTGGACTCGATGCCACTTTAAACAGCGCTGTACCTGAGATTAAAATATCCATGGGATGTGGTATACCTTCCGAAGGCTATCTGATCCTCCTCCCTCAGGAAGTGACGCTTGTATCCTATAAGAAATATAAACTCCCTAAAGATCTACCCTATGATCCATTTACCTTCCTGACCGGCTCGCCATTAGTTCCCAAACCATTTGATTTATGGGAAATGTTTGAAGTCGGGGAACCGGATTCCACACTCTTCACAACGGGATTCTTATCCACAAAGGTTATTCTCCTCTTCCTTGAATTAAAGAAGGATGAGTTGCGTAATTGCAGTCCTAAAAATTGTGATGACAAGGGTGAGGAAGTGACGATCACCCTCCGTAAATTATTGATTGAAAAAGCAGACGCAGATAAGATCATCATCAAAGCCAATGCATTACAGGATGGGATGTCCTCTGCTGATATTGCAGCTACGTTTTCAGCCAAGATGAATCTTCCTGACCTCCGTCTCCCGCGCTTCAATGTCCCAAACAGTTCGTTGAGCTCTTCGGCTGAAGTTTACAATAGCTTCATCCACATGATCAAGAAGGAAGCACTTGCTGCGGCTATGTCTTCTGCATTGTCGGCTGCATACACCGCCTTCAAACCACTACTCCAAAAAGATTATCCTTCCGATCCATTTACCGGATTCAATAGTGCATTTGGATTCCTGGACACCACACCAACCAACACAACCCAGGTCAAATTCCTCCAGTATTACACCGACTTTTTTGACGACCTGATTAAAGCATATGAAGAATTTCGCTGGGCCGGTATTGAACTCACCTGCCTATGTTGTCCTTCAGAAGCGTTATTTCCCAGGCATTTGTTTCTAGGTGAAGTGGTACCTACTGCAAATGCCTTTCTGTACCGGCATACCTTCATGCCTTCTCCAGCGAGTTGCTGCGAATGTGAAAAAGAAACAGAGGCCTTGGTATTGCTGTTCCGCCGATTAGTAGATATCACCTTGAAATTTACCAATACACCGCTCATACCCACAACTTCAACCGTAATGCCGGACCCACAAATCCGGATCACGCCAAGCAAACTGGCGGACGTGGCGGGATCAGAAAAATGTATTCCCTTCTATTATTTACAAAACGGCAACCCTCCACTCTATCAATCATGGAATCCAACAAAAACATTGCGAGGCAAGGCCAATCAAAATTTATCCTATCGGGCCGATGAATATGCTACGGCCAATTTTGTAAAGAAACCACTGGAATATGACCTGGAGCCCTACAATTTTCTTCGAATCGAAGGCCACCTGGGTAAAAACTATATCCAGGTCCTGCAATCCCTCATCACTCTAAGACAACAAAATCGACTACCCTTTGAAATTATTGCACTGCGCACAGGAGCGTTTGATGAGAACATGACGGTGGACCTGAGCAAAGAAGAATGTAGGTTTCAGGATCTAGAAACCCTCTATGATGTTTTACGGGAAGAGTCGCTCCATGAATTTTGTGAAGGCATCATTTCCCTTTACGAAGTAGTAGATGAAAAAATAACAGGGATAGCCGGTACGCCCCAAATGGCGTTAATTAAAAAATACGCTCCAACCTACCGTCATAAACAAAATTCCGTAGGTGCGTGGTACGAAAGTCAGTTAAGTAGATACCAGGCAATGAACTATCTCAACGTTGATCAAAACAATATTGATATCAACGACCTGTTCATGGTGCATTGTGTCCTGTTCTTTGGCACGACCGGATTGCCTCCTGAATACTATGCCCACGTAGTGGCAATTTATTACTTATCAAAAATCGCTGAAATACTGCCGGCGAGCTTTGATGATTTAGGTTTCGATGATTTTGAAAACAAGTACCAGGATTTGAGAGGCTTAGTCAGGTTGATGCGAAGTGAAGCTGCCAGGAATCTTCCCGCCACACTGACTGCATACCAACCACAAGAAGATCTAATCGATCATTTTGATTCGATACTTCTTTCCGGCAAATATGAACCTATCGCAGCCTTGCATGAAGAGTATGCCCGGAGAATCAAGGAAGTAAAACAAAAACAATTCCTGAGCTATTTCCTGATAAATAATCCAGGAATCCAACATAAAGCAGGTGTGCCTCTGGGTGGAACCTTTATCCTGGTCTATCATCAAAATGCTTCAAAAAAACAAGGAGGAAAAGGTGTAGTAACCGATAGCTTGACAGCAGAGCCTGTGAGGATGGTCGCAAAAGAAAAAACCAGGTCGCCGATATCTAAAAATCTCAGAGCTGGTGCCACGGGGATGATCAGCGAGGAATACGCGCAAATTGCACCCGTACTTGAAAAACTGATAACAAGACCTGAGTACTATTACGATCAGGATTTTCAATTCATCTACAGCATCTATTCCGGAGGCTATATACCAAGCTTTGAAGATTCAGGGTCAGCGGCAGGTTTGAGTGACCTTCAAAAAATGATTCGTAATGCTGTCAGAGAGTTAACGGACGGCACCGTGATTGCCGATTTCTATCTTCCTTATATCTGTTGCTCAGATTGCGCGCCGATTCAATTTGTACTACCTAAAACTCCACCGGTTTTCACTACTGCCTTCGGTTGTACAAACGAAAATAATGTTGCGCAAGTGACTGTCACGCCAGAAGGAGGAGTGGCTCCTTACAGCATCAAGATTGATGATGCTGACTATACAGAACTTGGGACCAATTCGCTATTGCTTTCCTCAGGGGAACATACATTCACCATTAAAGATGCTGAAGGAACAGAATCCGATCCTAAATCGATTACCGTTCCTGGGATCCTGACCATCGGGGCAGAAACTTACACAGATAACCTGGCGAATAATACATGGCAAGTGGTCTTCCCGATTAGCGGGGGAACAGCTCCCTATACGACGTCAGGAGGAACAGGAACTGTAAGTGATTCAACTTTCACCAGCATTCCCAATGCAAGTGGCGCTACTCTGCCAATTCAAATCTCAGACAGTAAGGGCTGTATCGCCACCAGGGACTTTACACATACAGTCGAAGCCCCTTGCAAATTGCCATGTGATGGCATCGCGAAAAAATGTGGTTATCGATTCTGGATGCCTGTTTCGTCACGGGAAAAATTCTACAACGCCTACACACCAAGGGTAAAGGAATTTTCCTTTATCGATCCTACCGGAAATAAAATCGATTTGGCAGAAAAGGTTAATGATATTATATCCCTGGGGAATAATGTGCAAGACCTGAATACTGATTTCAATGGAACGGTAGACAGATGGATCGACGAAATCAACAAAGTAATCCAAGAGGTCACGGGTAGCAAGGATTGGTTGATCTTATCCTATGACCAGGAAGAAAAAGAGACATTTGGCATCCTCTGGATTGAATATTTCGAATGCCTGGAATTCCGGTTTGACTTTACGATCATTTATGCCAAACCTGAAATGCAGGAAGTACTCAACACCATTTACAGCAAAGACGGTACGACAGTCATTTTCGTGAGCCAGACTACCGGTGGACAACAGGAAGCAAGGCTTGCGTTATTCAATTGCATCCTGATCAATAAATGTGATCCGGACAAACCAATAAAAAAGATATTCAAGGAGCCGGATTCAAAATTGGAGATCTCTAAAAAACTGACGGACCGAAAGGTTTCATTCGAAGCAAAACCGGTCAGTGGAGATAAACCAACCAGTTTCTTTTGGGAATTTGAAAATGGAATCCCTGCGGTCACCAATGAGAAAGCCCCTACCGTCAACTATCAAAACTCAAATCAGAAGGTAAATGCCTTCCAACTGACCACCTTCACAAAAAACGGAGGCAGGGTAGTCATTTCAGATACGGTCTCTCTTTCTGGTCATACACCGAGAGCTCCTTTGACACCTAAGAACATAAAAGCGAAAACGAAGTCAAAAGCATCAACTAAAACAAAACCGGCTACGATAGCCAAGCCCAGGACAAAACCATCTGTCAAGAAAGCCATTAAATCCATACCACCAGCCAAATCCACTTCC
>DATHZY010000132.1:0-4113 GCA_035458325.1 Saprospiraceae bacterium
GGGGGTGAGAGGGTTCTTGATTTCATGAGCTACCTGCTTAGCCATTTCTCTCCAAGCTGTATCCCGTTCAGTCTGTGCCAGCAACAACGCGCTCTCATCGAGCTTGGTCACCATCCCGTTGTAGTCGCGGATGAGTTCACCTACCTCATCATCAATGGACCATTGAATGGTTTCATTCTTCTTACCGAGTCGAATTTTCTTAAGCTTTTCACTGAGTTGTGCCACAGGTCCGGTAATCGATCTGCTCATGAATACAGCAATGCCAATCGCAATGAGGAAAATGAACACGTAGGCATTCAGCAGCGTCATAAAAAAAGCTGACCCCGGATCTCCCCCTTCACTGCCTGACGGAAATAATTCAGTCAATTCAATATACCCTGATTGTGCACCACTGTTGTGGATGGTGACAAATCCTACATCATTTCTTCTCTTCGGATTTCCTTCCTCCACATGCATGCCCGACAGGTAATAATCCCGTGAGCCCGCATCCAGAATCAATTTTGGAAGGAATGCCATTTTTACGGCGATCTGGTGATCATTCCCTCCGGTATTATCCTGTTGCTGGATCATGTTGCCCTGAGCATCATATATTTTATTGGATGCTCCAATTGCCACGGCAATGCGTGAGGCTTTCTTCATATCATCCCGCCACGTAGTGATTTCTGGCGTGAGCGATTGACGTATGGAACCCGCTATATTCCGTAATCGCTCATCATACCGACGCAATTCATCCGCCCGACTATTGGAGCGTATGTAATACACTGTCAGGAGCCCTACAATTAAAAAAGTAAGAATAATAATGATGACAACAGCGAGCTGGATTTTATTCCTCAGCGAAGGCCTGGGAGAGATCGTGAGCTCCATATTCTTTGGTAAGAATCCAAACAAGGCATTGAGACCGGCCAGTAAGAACAGGAGGAAACTAAATACAGTAAATATCAGGGAGAAGAGTGAGACTACATGATTGACACCTTCGACTTTCTTTCCGATCAGGATGACACGGTTTCTCGCATCACGCATGACTATGTCCGTTCGATCGTTGCCGGTTGAGATTTCACGAAATTCACCAACCTTCCAGCCAGTATATCCCGGCAAGACCAGTGCGTAATCATACTGATAACCATAAATCAATTGTCCGTCCTGATAGACACCCAGGCTATACTTCCTCGGCAGATGCGCAAGTCGCCATTCAATGATCGCTTCTTCAGACCTTTCTTTCATTCCGAAATCGACCGGGGCACTCAGTATGATATCTGTGCGGGCTATCTTCTCAAAATCCTTTTGGTACTTATATAATACCAGTGCTGTCATAGAAGATATCGCCACCAGCCAGCTCATCACCCAGATCACGGATTTGTTACCCTGTTCGATATATAAATCGAGTAGGGTCATCAGGATAAATACTCCCAGATAAAAACCAACAAAAGGAATATCAATCTGGAGAAGATAGATCAACGGCAGACTCAAGACGCCTGCAAACAGCAAGGCAATCATCCGCTCATAGAAATTGGTCGTGTAAAAAATAGCCCGGGTAACAATCTGGAATGAAAACGTAAAGACGCCCATCACAATAAGGCCACAGGCAAGGATGGACAGGAAATGATGAACATCAAACAAGGAAATCTCACCCAGGTCCAGTCTGAAATTACTTTGTCCTACAACCTGCCTCAGTATCCATGAGGTCAATCCACATAGCATAATCACGACAAGGTAATGGGTGGCTGTCATCATGCGGTCTGTCCATCTTTTTCCCGCCGATGAAAAGGTAAAGGCGGTCGTTCCGCCAGGCAAATCACGACTGTAAATCTTGCTGGCCAATGTACAAAGCCACAGGAAAATCGCACTGTCCAATAATAAATCTGCTGTGGAATAAGGGAACTTGATGTTCTGGATAATTGGACTCAACAAGGACAACTGATCAAAAAAATCATGATAGGGGATAAACAAGGTCGCCATACGCAAACCGAGCACACCGGAGATCTGGAGTAATATCTTGTTGATTCCAGACACCTTTTGATCAGACCTGCTGTTAATCCAGACTATCCATGCCATGCATAATGCCCAGAAAATAACCAGGCAAAGGACCAGAATGACCGATTGCATTAAAAATGAAAACTCCTTCGTCAGGAGTTGGATGTGAGCGATTGGCGAACCATCAATACTACGTATGAGTTCCGCATCATCAGGAGATGGATGACCGAATTTGTAAGGAGTGACACCAATACTATACGCTTGCTCCTGGTCAGGCAAAATGGGAATCTTGAAATAAACCTGGAGCAATTCCTGTCCCTCAGCAATTTCAGTTTTCTTGACATAGTAGTCCTGTCGATGATCCCTGATGACACACGGAATATTAATAAAATCGCGGTATGTCGGGTCTACGATTGGCCCAGGTTTTGACCAAAAAATGAGGCTGTCGTTTTGGTAGAGATATATCGTGAAGGGTTGGTGCCCCAACCGTTCAATCTGGCTGACGAGATCGTTGGACAAAATCCTGTCCGACTGCTGAGCCGAACGGATCTGTCCGACCCAGTCACCTTCGCGCAATTGGTGTACCGCCTCAGTTTCCAGATTTTGAATATTCTCTTCTATCTGTTGGGCGAAATGAGTCCGATCATATGACAGATGGTCAAAGCCAATCAATGCCAGAAGCACAAACAGGCAAATGCCGGCCACCAGTAGATACCTGAATACGTTGAAGGTCATCCGCATAATATCACATAAAGATAATATTTAATAAATAAATAATTAGCTGTCATATGATTACCATATAAAATTAGGAATGCCATGCCTTTTTATAATATTGAGCACCCTTGGCGAACTTCCAGGCCTGTCCAGTCGTTAAAGGGAGGCATCTGTGATGAATCTATCGCTCCCTGAAGAGGGGGAGGAAAGTCCGGACAGCGTAGGGCACCGCGCCATCTAACCGATGGGCTTCGCCAATGGCGGAGACAGAAAGTGTCACAGAAAATTACCGCCATGAAGTATTAAACCACTTCATGGTAAGGGTGAAAACGTGTGGTAAGAGCGCACGCATAATCCGGGCGACCGGATTATGGGATAAACCTCGTGGGCTGAAATGCCATGTACACTTCAATTCCTTTGACCATTCCGATGGGATAAGGTATCTGGCGGCTCGCTGGAATATGTAAATAGTTGAGGGGGGTAGGCAGCTAGAGTCGCGGCAGCAATGCCCGGCCCAGATAAATGATAGATATCCCGCAGTCATGCGGGACAACAGAATCCGGCTTATCCATCACAGATGCATTTTTCAATAAAAGCAAAAGCCGGAAGGGATCTTCCGGCTTTTGTTTTATAGTTTAGGATAAAAAAGGCTTCTGCGTTAGTTTGTTGCTGCAGGGGCATCCTTTTTCTCATCAAAATGGAACATCAGGGTAAACCTCAACGTGCTATCGAGTGGGCTACGCTGATTGGAGGTCGGCACCAAATATGAAATATTGAGGCCGAAAATATTGTATTTCAAACCAAGCCCGGCAGTAAGAAACTGACGGTTACCCTTTGTAGGGTGCTCATAGAAATAACCTGCCCTGAAGGCAAACTGCTTGTTGTACCAATATTCAGTTCCAACAGAAAAAGAAATTTCACGCATCTCCTCCTTGAATCCACCAGGTGCATCTGTAAAGGAGCCGAAGATACCTTCAAACAATGGCTTCTCCCTGAAGTCAGGATAACCATTCATGTTCTTATCATAATCTTCCGAAGTAGGGTCGATTGGGGTAGGCACCAGTAACTTGTTGAAGTCCAGCAGGAAGGTGAGCTGGTTGTAATCATCAAAATTCATCTCAAGGGCTGCTCCTAATCCGAGGTTACCGGGAATGAAATCTTTAAACTCTGATTTTGTGTAAGAGACTTTAGAGCCGATGTTGTTAAAGGCGGCTCCGATCCTGAGCATACCCCCTTCAGCAATCTTGATTGGGTTTTCGTAGGTAAATGAGATATCCACTGCGCCAGAGGTAGCAGGCACGATATCTATATTATCTATCTGTTGACCACCTGCGAGGTTCGAGTATATGAACTTGCCTGTAAGGCCTGCGCTGAACTTAGTGGAAAGTTTCCTGGCATAAGCCACTGCCACTTCAAATTCATTTGGGT
>DATHZY010000133.1:0-5366 GCA_035458325.1 Saprospiraceae bacterium
TGACTGGTTCTGTGGGAAGGTCTGTGCAGATGCGGGACCAGGTGTCACCATAATCCTCTGACAGGTAGACATAGCTATCGAAATGATCCCAACGGTAGCCGTTTAATGAGGCATATACTCTTCCTTCTGCGTGGCTGCTTGCCTGTAATGTACTCACCCACAAATCTTGTGGAAGTTTATCTGAGATTCTCTTCCAATGCAGACCAGCATCTCTGGTCACATGGATGTACCCATCATCACTTCCCGCATAGATTAATCCAAATAGCTTTGGTGATTCGTGCAATGAAACCAATGTGCCATAAGCCACATCACCTTCCTTAGGGCCTTTCGTGAGATCTCCGGAGATCGGTTTAAAGTTCTTGCCCTGGTCAAAGGACCTGAATACTTTTTCAGCGCCCATGTAGAGGATGTCCTGATTATGGACTGATAAATGCACAGGTGACTCCCAGTTCCATCGGTATGGTCGTTGTCCCAGATCATGCACAGGTGTGATGCGCACGTCCTGACCAACACCATTTCGTGAGGTTTTATAATAATTTCCAAACTGGAATCCGGTATACACTGTATTGTTGTCCCGCGTATCGATGGCGATCTGCATGCCATCTCCGCCCATAATCGATTTGTATGGATACTGCCCACTGGAATGCCACTCGACATTGGCCTGGTAGGTTGATGGACCTACCCAGACGCCATTGTCCTGCAAGCCACCATAGACATTGTAGGGTTCCGCCATATCTACATTGACACTGTAGAATTGACCGACCGCTGGTTGATTGCATTTGATCCAGTTCGCCCCGTCATCATAGCTTATGTTGAGACCACCGTCATTGCCGAGGATCAGGTGGCCTTCTTGTTTCGGATTGACCCACAAGGCATGGTGATCTCCATGTACATTGTCCCCTTCAATCGATTTCCAGGTGGCACCGCCATCATTCGATTTCAAAACAGGTACACCAAGTAAATACAGTTTCTGCGGATTGGTTTTTGAAACCCTGATCTGACCAAAATAATATCCATAGGTATAGAATACATTGTCGAGATAGCCCGGATGTGTTTTAGTCCATGTCTTACCGTGATCTATACTTTTATAAACTTCAGTTCCGATGATTTCGGTTTCAAACAACTTGCTGTTGGCATCCTGGGTATACGCTACAAGTGTGGCAGGCTTGATCGTTCCATTTTTAATTAAGGTCCTGATCGTATCCACGGTGTATTTGTCAGGGAAATCATTGGCGGACAGATATCTTTTAATCTGATCATCCTTCAGTTTCATAAACGAATCGGATGTCATGTCATTTAGTTCGGCTTTTGTTATCAAATCACCTTCCCTTGGTTTAGCGGGTCGCTCATATTGATTGTCAATCACCGCATAAAGGATTGTTTCATTTCTACTCCTGACGATTTCCAGGCCGATGCGTCCGGCACCGATGCCAGTTGGAAATCCACTGCCCGCTACAGTGAGTTGTTTCCAGGTGCGGCCTGAATCCGTAGAGGTGTAGATACCTGTCCCGGTGCCTGACTCCGTAAAATTCCATGCGCGCCTTGATCGGTCCCATGTTGCAGCGAACAATACGTTTGGATTGGATTGATCAGTGACCAGATCAATAGCACCAGTAGTACTATTGACAAAAAGTGAATGGCGCCAGGTAACACCACCGTCTGAGGTGCTGAAAACGCCACGGTTGTCATTTTCACTATACAGCGCTCCGAGGCAAGCCACATGGACGATATTTGGATTGACCGGATGCAGTAATATTCTTCCGATATGATGGCTTTCTGTGAGCCCCATGTGTTTCCAGGTTTTTCCTTTATCGGTACTCTTGTACATACCTACACCTGAATAAGAAGAACGGCTTGAGTTATTTTCTCCGGTGCCTACCCAAATGATACCTGCTCCCCAGTTGACCGCGATATCACCGATGGTCATGCATGCTTCTTTATCAAAGACAGGAGTTAATGTCGTTGCATTATTGTCAGTATACCACAAGCCACCGGATGCGTAAGCCACATACATTTCATTTGGACGCGAAGGATTGACATCCACGTCCACGATGCGACCGCTAAATATCGAAGGTCCAATACTGGTAAAAGCCAGATGGCTGAAAAGCGAAGATTCCTTTAAATCCTGACGTTGCGCATGTGCTTCGAGCCGATCGGTTCCGGGAGTGCCCTGTGGAATATTCTGGGCGGAAATGCAAAAATGACCTGTTATGAAAACAGCAAATAAAAAGGTGAGCAATTTCATGATGAGGATTTTACCGGTAGCTTGATTTTCCTCAGATCATTTTGATCAAAATGCCTGCGGATCAGGTCAAATCTATAAAAATGACCGTTAATCCGGGCTTGATCCGGATAATGGGATAACCTTGGTTTAAGACCAGCCAAGGTGCATCCTGTTGTGGTACAGGGAAATATGTTTATGAACGCAGGTCAGAAAGTTGTTGGTCAGCCTGTTTTCAATTCGTTCACACCCTGCATTAGTCTAATTTCAAAACAGAAACCGCCTAAATACCTGATCTTTGCGCCCGGTTTTGCCGCATGGACAACCTCCGGTGCGGCAGAAAAGTTGAAAGAAATCCATAAACGTGACAGAAACAACAAGGAAATATAAAATATGGGAGCCGCTGTTGCTCAGCCTGATGACCGTCGTAGGCATGTTAGCCGGGGCAAAGTTTGCAAACTCGGGTAACCAGCAGCAAAAGCAAGAAACGGCCTTTACCAATGCCCATTATAGTGGCAGGCAGGTGGAGGAGATCATCCGGTTCCTGGAGACCAGATATGTCGGGGATGTCTCTACAGACGCACTGGTAGCCAAAGCCATCGCTTCGATCATGGAAGGACTGGATCCGCATACCCATTATTTTCCGCCTGACAAGATGGTGGAGCTGGAGGAGCGTACAAATGGTCATTATGTAGGTATCGGGGTGGAAGTTGCCTTCATAAGGGATAGCCTCGTGGTACTTTATCCAAAGAAAGACAGTCCGGCTGAACGCGCGGGAATCATGCCCGGTGACTATATCCTGGCCATCAATGACCAGCCTGTCCCTGATGATTCACTCGATCAGAAAGAAATACTGGAACTCATCAGAGGCGCTAAAGGCTCCAAGGTGAAGCTTACGATCAAGCCGATGTTGAAGAATGAAGTGCATACAGTCGATGTTACCCGTGAAGAAATCAAAGTGCCAAGTGTCGTCGCCGGATACATGATTGATTCATCGATAGCCTACGTCAAAATCCTACGCTTTACAAATTCAACCTATCGGGAGTTTATGGATCACTGGGAGCGCATGTCCACGCAAAACCATGCCGAGCATCTGATCCTTGATCTCCGGGATAATCCCGGAGGGTATCTCAAGGAAGCGGTCAATATCCTATCGCAGATAATCGAAGAGGAAGGAAAGCTCCTGGTCTATACTGAAGGAAAGAACCAGTCCCGCAACGAATACAAGAGCACCGGTAAAGTATTTTTTCCGGTAGGCAATGTCACTGTCCTCATTAACGAAGCCTCTGCTTCAGCCAGTGAAATTATCGCCGGTTGCATCCAGGATCAGGACAGAGGATTGATCATCGGCACACCAACGTACGGTAAAGGCCTGGTGCAGGAGCAATTTGAATTATCCAATGGGGGCATCCTGCGTATGACGGTTTCAAAATATTATACACCTTCTGGCAGGTCTATCCAAAAGGCATATGATTCAACCTCTGTCGTAGATACCAGTATTATTTTCAAGACTACGCTCGGAAGGCCGGTTCACGCCGGTGGAGGAATCGTACCTGACATCGTTGTCAAGGATAATATTGACTGGGATCATCCTGCCATGAAGCAATTGATGGATATCATTTCGGAGTATGCGATTCGATATAATCTTGAAAAATATGAAGGCAAACTGGTGCCTGTGAATCAGATCGAGGAAGTCAGGAAGCAGCTTCCGGATGAAGCAACTATATTGGCTGCGGTGACCAAACTAGCCGTCGAAAAAGCTAAACCCGGTGAAATATCCCTCAGCAATTATATCAGTGAGCATAAAGATGCCATTGTGAAAATTTCAGAGGCTACCCTGGTGGCTTACAGGACAGGGGAGGAAGGATGGTATGTCGAATTTAATAATGCTGATCCCCTGGTCAGCAAGGCCAGGGAGATGGTGCGGCTTGATTTACTGATGGCGTTAAAAGCGAACTGATCACTGGACGAAGCGAATAAAGTCCAGTTCGCCATTAGCGTCATATCGTGCGATCACGGAAGGGGTACCGGTCATTTCTTTTTCGGTAAATGCCGGAAGGGCATAATCCACCTGGCTTATAATTTCAGAACTGATCGTTCCGAATTTTGTGGGAGAGGGTTCGCCGGAAATATTTGCAGAAGTGGATACCAGCGGTTTGCCAAAAGCTTCGAGTAATTCATGGCAGAAGCCGGACTTTACGACCCTGACGCCAATCGTTCCATCCGGACCAGCCAGATGCCTGTAAGCTTCTCTTACGGATGGGTAAATTACTGTGAGCGGGCGTTCGTGAAAATGGAGCAAAGTGTCAATACGGGGGTGGACAGAAGTGACCACTTCAAAGAGTTGCTCGAGATTGGCGACAAGGACGATCAGGGGTTTGGAATAATTACGGCCCTTTATTTCATATACCTTCCTGACCGCTTCTACCTGGAGTGCATCACAGCCTATACCCCAAATGGTATCCGCCGGGTACAATAATACCCCTCCCTGGTGGAGGACATTCACAGCCTGATCGATGATCTTTTGTAAAGATTCCTTGTTCACATTTCAATAATTTGATGAAAGCATTCCGATGCGTATCCCGGACCTCTTCAACTAAAACGGGGCAGGGATGTATAAAAGCAGGAAATTAAACGTTAAAAGTAGAAGCGAATTACCTTACGGACGTATCTTTTCGAATAATATGCAACAAGTTCACCCAAATATCCTGATTCGGAGTTTCCTTAGCCTTTTACTTTTTATAGGCACTACACAGATGGCTGAAGCCCGGCACATCGTCGGAGGCGAGGTTTATTATAACTGTACCGGTCCAGGGTCCATCTCAGATACCAGGAACTACCGGATGACCATGAAGATCTACCGCGACTGTGCGGGTAACGGAGCAGATTTTGATAATCCTGCCAGAATCGGAGTGTACTCCCATGTCAACGGTGTATACACCTTTGTCAGGATGCTGACCGTCAATCATGGCTTTGTCAATGCCCTTGAAGCCCAGGAGAATCCATGCCTTATCCTCCCTCCAAATGTATGCGTGGAAGAAACCTCCTATATCATCAACCTGAACAACATGCCGATAATCTCCGGCTCCTATATTGTTTCCTGGCAACGTTGCTGTAGAAACAACACGATCACCAATATCATAGC
>DATHZY010000134.1:0-5800 GCA_035458325.1 Saprospiraceae bacterium
TGTTTGTGTACCTCAACCAGGACAGCGTCAAGTATTTTTTCATCATCAGACAACAAGACAACCTGGCTGTCGGGGCCATGTTCAGCCTGGGATAATAAATCAGCGGCCACAAATGCAGGGTTGCAGGTTTGATCAGCGATGGTGAGTACTTCACTGGGGCCTGCGGGTAGATCGATGGCCACCCCCAATTGTTGGGCATATTGCTTGGCAGCATTGACGTATTGATTTCCTGGGCCAAAGATTTTATCTACCCGTGGTATTTGTGTGGTACCGTAGGTGAGTGCCGCAATGGCTTGTATGCCACCCACCTTATAGATGTTAGAGATGCCGGCCAATTTCGCAGCATAAAGAATGGCGGGATCTATCTTGCCATTCTTGTCCGGGGGTGTACATAAGACAATTTCTTTGCATCCTGCCAGCTGAGCCGGAATACCCAACATCAGCGCGGTGGAAAAGAGTGGAGCAGATCCGCCGGGAATATAAAGTCCCACGCTTTCGATCGGCCGGCTTTCACGCCAGCAACGAACGCCTTTCATGGTCCTGATGACCTTTGGCTTTTCAATTTGCGCCGCATGAAACTTGTGGATATTCTGCGCCGCTATTTGCATCGCTTCTTTTAAACCTTTAGAGACCTTTCCGGAAGCTGCTTTTATTTCTGTTACAGATACCCGCGTTTGAGTGATGGACACATTATCAAAGCGTCGTGTGTACATGGCAATTGCCGTGTCACCATTTTTGCGGACGTCAGCAAATATTTTTTCCACGGTGGAAGCCAGTTCCGCACTTTTGACTGATGGTCTTTCAATGAGGTTTGACCACTTTTCGGGATCAGGAAATTTTATTTTTTGCATTGTTGGCTGGATGACCATTCGGGTTTTCATAGTGCGGGAGTTAAACAATCATTTTTTCTATGGGGATGACAAGGATGCCTTCTGCCCCATGGACTTTTAATTGGTCTATGATGTCCCAGAATTCATCTTCCTTGATCACGGAATGCAGGCTTGACCATCCTGGTGTCGCGAGAGGGAGGATGGTAGGGGATTTCATGCCAGGCAGGATTTGGCATATTCCGGGTATAGCAGTGTCAGGTGCATTAAGCAGGATGTACTTATTGGCGGAAGCATTTCGAACAGCCTTGATACGGAACAGTAGTCGTTCAACCGTCAGGAGCTTATCCGGTGTAAGGTTGGGGTTAGCGATGAGGATGGCCTCGCTACGGGTCACGATTTCTGCTTCCTTCAGACCGTTGAGCATCAGGGTACTGCCGGTACTCACGATATCAAAGATGGCATCAGCCAGCCCTATGCCGGTGGCGATTTCTACGCTTCCACCGATTTCTTCAATCTGGACTTCGATGTCGTGTCCTTTAAAGAAGTTGCGGAGAATCGAAGGATAACTCGTAGCGATTTTTTTATCCCTGAACCACGAAAGCCCGGAGTACTCTTCGTCCTTGGGGATCGCCAGGACTAGTTTGCAGGTTGCAAATCCGAGTTTTTCGAGTTGGGTGACTTCCTTTCCTTTTTCCCAGACTTCGTTTTCGCCCAGGATGCCTATATCTGCTACACCTTGTTCAACATATTGCGGAATATCATCATCGCGGAGGAAGAGGACTTCCACGGGAAAATTTTCAGCACTGGCTTTTAGCTTACGATCTCCGTTGGAGATCTTAATGCCGCAATCAGCCAGCAAGGCAAGGGATTTTTCACTTAAGCGCCCGCTTTTCTGGACGGCGATTTTTAGTTTACTCATCAGGTTAGGTCAGGTCTGAGTAAACCGGTAATGATGGGCAATAAAAAACCCGTCCGGAATACTCAGACGGGTTTACAAATGGATATTATTTACATATCATGCCAACCACGCCTTCGCGCAATGATGACAATGATGATGAAGATTCAGGATATTGATAAGCATTTTATGCGTTGTTACGGGCCAAAGGTAAGGGGATTTTAATACCAACCAAGTTTTTTGATTTTTTATTTCAGCCCCGTCATAGCAGCATCAGGCAAAGGAATTGGTATGTTCTGGTCGGGGAGTTCTGTAAGTCCTGAACGCAGTTTACGCAAAAGAGTTTTTATAATAATTGTGCTGATGGCTATTTCCAGCCGCAAATGTGTCACGGGTATGGAGCGCATTTAGGTAATGCCGGCTGGATATCATACCTGACTTTAGGTTTTCTCCGGTTTGAATGATTATCACAACTCATTCGGGATTTATAGCACTTCAGTCGTAAAGTGGTTGTATGGGCTGGCAGGGGTATCCATTTTTGCCACGTCAAACTAAAACACCATTTCAAACCGAATCAAATGAAACTCATATTCAAACTTTTGGCGGGGCTCGCGTTCCTGGTGATTGCACTCATCATTTATGTGGAGATATCCTTTGGTAAAAAACTGGATGCACCCTTTCCGGAGATCCATGCTGTGCAGGATTCGGCCGTCATTGCCCGGGGAAAATATCTTGCCTATGGCCCTGCGCATTGCGCATCATGTCACGTTCCGATGGACAGGTTGAAAGATGTAGACAAGGGTATAGAAGTACCCTTGTCAGGAGGATGGGAATTTGATATTCCGCCCGGAGTTTTCAGGGCTAGGAACATAACACCCGATATAGAAACGGGTATTGGAAAATTGACAGACGGTGAACTAGCCCGAACGCTGCGTCATAGTGTGGGCAGTGATGGAAGGCTCATACCCCCGTTTATGCCTTTCCAGGAAATGAGTGATGAGGATCTGACAGCTGTGATTTCTTTTCTAAGATCGCAGGAACCTGTGCGACACGAGGTAAAGCCTTCTGAACTGAGATTACTCGGGAAAGCATTAGTAGCTTTTGGTGTGATGGAACCTAAAGGTCCGTCAATTACACCTCCGGTTGCTGTGGTCAAAGCACCAACGGTTGAGTATGGACGATACATCGCAAATAATGTTGCCAACTGTCGTGCATGTCATACCAAAATGGATATGGTCACAGGGAAGGCTATAGGCCAGGAATTTGCAGGTGGTAATGAATTTGGTGTTGATCCGTTTTCAGAGGGCTATGCATTTGTTACGCCAAATCTTACACCGCATAAGGAGTATGGGGTCATCGCCCATTGGAGCGAAGAAGCTTTCGTAGGTCGATTTAAAGCGGGGAGAGTGCACAAGGGTAGTCCTATGCCCTGGGGGTCGTTTTCGAAAATGGATGAAACAGAATTAAAAGCACTGTATCGATATCTGATGTCCCTGGAACCTGTGGCCAATAAAATTGAAAAAACTGTTTTTGCACCGGGTGAAGAATTCCCTGCGGTCATCGCTAATTCCTCAACAGAATAGGATCACCTTACTTGCCTGCTAGCAGCTCATTGTTCAATAAAGGATTTGGCAATCCCTAAGGGCCGCATGATATATCTCTTCTTATTGACATGGCCTTGTTGACGGGTGAGGATATCATCGAGTGTCTCAATAGTGCTGACGATATATTTTCCCTTGTTGAGCATCACGCATTCAGCACGGCCACTCATGGCAGCATCAGTGATTTCGGAGCGGGTAGCATAGCCTGTCTTGTTAAGGGTCTCCAGTACCTGCGTAGCCCAGATGACCGGCACATGTGCGGCTTCGCAAATCCAGAGAATCTCTTCCTGTATTTCGCTCAATCGCTCGAAACCGATTTCTACCGCCAGGTCACCGCGGGCTATCATCACGCCCATGGCTTCATCTTTCATCCCATTGATTAACAGGGCAGGCAGATGCTGCACGGCGGCGAGTCGTTCTATCTTCAGGATGATGGCCGGTTTATGACGTGGATGGTATTTATTTATTTCCTTTCGTAGGAGTTCGATGTCATCGGGACTACTGACAAAAGAATAACCCACCATATCCGCGTGTTCGCAAATGAATGGAATATTGATTTTGTCTTCTTCGGTCAGGGTGGGAATGGTAATATCTGAATCCGGCAGGTTGATCCCCCGTTCGGGTTTTAAGAAATGGTTCCGGGCAGAGATCCTGACGATTTCTACTGTTATATAGTCAGGCTCTACTTTGGTGACTCTTGCTTCAAACTTCCCATCATCAAAGAATATATGCTCTCCTTCCTTGACCATGCCCAGTAACTCTTTGGGTTCGATATGAAGTACATCTGCTTTCCGTTTGTTTTTCTTTCCTTTTATTTCTGCTGCTTTGGAATGGCTTAGAATTAATTGTGTTCCTTCCCTGACAGGTAATTCGAGATCTTCATTTTTCTTGAGTGGATGGATGCTCTTGATCCGGATTTTAGGCCCGGCGAGATCCATGTATATCTTACAATTCCTGCCTGTCTTAGCCATTGCTTTTTTAAGCAGGGATATCATCTGGAGCCAGATCTCAGGTGTGTCGTGCGCACAATTGATGCGAGCAACAGACATTCCTTTGTTCAGCATTTCTTCCATCAACTTGCGATCCTCAAGTAAGGCAGTTGAAAAAGTAACCATGATGTGCGGCCTGTCCTTTTTGGGAAATAGGCCAAGTAATTCTTCGGCGTGTAATAATTGGAGCCTGGAAGCCTCTTCAAAGTTGCAGGAGGTAACTTTCTTTACCTCTGGTTCTTTATGTTGCAACCAATTTAAGACTTGTTGCACCTGCGAAAGGGTATGGCTTTCCGAATTGGTCAGGGAGGATAATCCTATATGATGCAGGAATTCCTGTATTTCGCGTATTTCATTGCTCCGCAAGACCAGGTAATGGACCAGGTTGTTGCCACTGTGCTTAAAGTGGGTGTGTAACTGATCCAGCAAGGGTGAAAATTTTCGCTCTGCCTGCTTCATCTCCCGCACAATGGCTGCGAGTCTCCTGGCGGCTTTAGCCCGTGTCAATCCGTGGAGGGTGGTTTGTCTGATGGTATTCTTTGCCATGATGCCTATTTCTTCTTACCTGTAAACCTGATCACCATTGCCTTCCCTTCGTGAAACTGGCCTTCCTGCAGATCGATTTCTTCTTCGCTGAGGGTGGTAAATGTAATGGAAGGAAATTCACGTTGAACCTGCGCTATGTCAAATAACATTTCTATATCCCGGGGTCCTCCGGCGCTTGGATTGATGCGTTGATACTCAATATGTTTCTTGCTGTATCCTTCGAAGATAATGACACCTCCGGGTTTAAGATATGCAACCAGTTGCCGGTGGCATTCGGCCATGATGGAAGGAGGCAGATGCATATAGACCAGGGCGATAGCATCAAAGGAATTTTCAGGATAGGTCATTTTGCCGCAGGCTCCAATGACATAATGGATATTCACCTTGTGTTTAGTCGCCAGTAATTCAGCCTTGCGTTTCCCTTCCGTACTGATGTCAAAGGCTTCAACATCCCATCCGAGGGTAGCCGCAAAAACCCCATTGCGGCCTTCTCCATCCGCAGGCATCAGGATTTTACCAGGCGTCAGCGCGATGATCTGATTCCTGAAATATTCATTTGGAGTTTCTCCGTAGGCATATTCTTTCTGACTGTAGCGTTGATCCCAGAAGTCTTTCATCTGCAATAATCATAAACACGCTTGTAACAGACAAGCCTGTGGGAAGCCAAAAAGTGGTGGTGGTGATGGTGGATGAAGATCTGATTCAAGATCATTACAACCATGCGCTGCAAAGTTAAGGACTTTGCAGCGCATGGTATGTAAAGAAAGGGTAATTATTCACGCCCCTTTCTGGTATACAAAGAAGAAAGGTTACTCAGCCGGCTGAGGCTCGGCAAATATAAAATCATCCATTACGGAAACATCAATGGAACCACCGTCATTAGGGCCTAGAGCTGAATTTCCATATTCGATCCGGATATGGTGAATGACCGGGGAATCA
>DATHZY010000135.1:0-4248 GCA_035458325.1 Saprospiraceae bacterium
CCAAAGCTATCCAGGAGTATTACGCATGGTTCCTCTCTCATTTCAGATTGTGCCCAACCGTGGAGACTAACGAATAAGAGTCCGGATATGAATATGCTTTTTATAGTCGACATGCTTGGATTATCACGGTCATCATCATAAGGCAATTTAGTCTTTTACACAGCGAACGGAACGACCGGCATTAAGGCCCACAAGGAATCTATAGGCAGTTGCCTCCCCCGAATATATTACACACATCAATGTCCCATCTTCCTGAGCATTCTGGGTTGTGCTCCACCATCCGCCCGTTTCGCCCAGACTCTCATCCCCACTATAACTAAAAGTGCGATGTCCGGCAGGAAGTGCCGTAAAGCCGGATTCATTGGTGGCACCTACATTTGGCGCAAGCCAATGACTCGTGCCATCTTCCTTCATCTTCCCGCCAGCAACTGGAGGACCTCCTAAACATTCTATCAAGATACCCCACTCCTCATTCGTAGGGATATGCCAGCCCTCCGGAGCCAGGCCGCGACTGTCGCTGACTGCATTCCAGTTGTACATATGTCCATAGATATCGATGTTATGAAAATTGTCATCATAATAACAATAGGCGGGTTCTCCGGTCAGCCCTTCATAATCCCATTGTTGATGCGGTTTCAAGGATATATCATCTCCATTTCGAAACCGGGTAACTTTCAGGTTTTCCACCATCCACACCTGGTCGCATATTTTTACGGTATGGTACAGGTTATCATCAATGTCTGTAACGGTGCCAGCCCATTGGGGACCATCATCCTTCGAACAACCTGATCCGATGAAAACAATCATGCAGGTGACAAGGATATGGTATATCTGGCTACACTTCATTCTATTCCAATTTACTTAACAGCTCGCAGACTACCATGGATGTTAAAAAATTACTCTCATCCATCATGTCTCTACGGGATTAACGAAAGTAAGGAAATAAATCCCGCCCGCGCCCGCCGCTGCCCTAACGAGGCGGGATTTTCGCTGTGCTTGACCTGTTTTACGCTGTTCTCATCATCACCCATGCAAATCCCGGAGAGGCATGATTTAACTTTTTTGCCCCCGACCCCTGCGTTCCACTACCCTCTTCCTCGCGCATGGAAACGCCGGGGAGGCATGATTTAACTTTCAACGCATGATCTTCCATGGCGAGATGCTTGTTATAAATGCCGTTGGATGGAGTTCTCTCCGCCAACCACCGCGATACCTTAGAACAAACCTATCGAAATTCCCATGGAGAATCATACCAGGTAATCCACATGTTGCAAGAGCAAACACTTCGACTCCGCTCCGTGTGGCACTCCTGCCACGGCGATTATTCCACCGCCGTCTCCATATAAATAGCTTCCATCCATTTTCCACCTTCCTTGACATACGTCACGGTAGCGAGGACCTTGGGAGAAAGAGGAACCCCATCGCAATCTCCAACCTGGGTAGCATTATATGTCAGCAGGACGGCTTTCTTGTTGAGTTTCAGGAATCCAACATCGGTGAGTTGATAGCTCTTGAGTTTGCAGTCCACCAACACAGACTCGATCATGTCCTTCTTGGTGCTGATACCTTCGGAGCCCACGGACAGGAAAGATTCCCTGGTGGCGGCGCGAAAGGTTTCGATATCACCATTCTTCCAGGCATCCCATGCGGCTATGTCCAGCTTCAGGATGTGTGCCTTCAGTGCTTCATCCTTTGCACTCATCCCTTGTGCGATGGTCAAATGGAGGAAGGCAAATGCGCTTAGGAAAATCAGTATCGTTTTTTTCATGATGATGAAGTTTATGTATTTGTAGTATTAACGCATAACAGCCTCAATGGTTTCGGTAGTGCACAAACTATACGCAGGGTAATATAAAGACGCATAGGAATCCAACTCAAATGCTACTAAACACCATTTGACTTCAAATATAAAACACAATGCCTCAGCGTCGGATGCTCTTGAAGCAAGGAATGCTCAAATTCGCTCTCCTTGATCATGCCTGCCTTCTGCATCACTCGTTGTGAAGGGACATTGATCTTTGGGGCCATAGCATAGACCTTATCAAGTCTTAAGGTGTCAAATGCATAGTCAAGGCATTTGATAGCTCCCTCTGTCGCATAGCCCTTGTTCCATACGTCGGGGCTTAGTCTCCAGCCTATGTCTGTGCAGGGGGTAAAGTCTGCTTCGAAGGTCCTCCATGACAAGCCAATGAATCCGATAAATCGATCGGTACTGAGTTCATCAACAGCAAAGTAGCAATATCCCTTTTCGGCAAACTCTTCCTGCATCCGCTTGATAAAAGCAGCTGTTTGCTCATAGGTGGCTACTGCCGGGAAATACTTCATCACTTCCTTATCAGCACTGATAGTTGCCATAGGAGCGATATCGGATTCAATCCAATTGCGGAAACCCAGGCGGGGAGATTGAAAGAGATAGGACATGTTGCAGGAGATTAGTCTTTTATCTTCTTAAGCCGGGTAAATACGCGATAATCGCCTTCCATGTCCGGATTCCTATTATGAAGATGGATGAGATCATCGCCGTCGATGCTGAAAGCAGTGTTAAAACAGGGTTGTGGCCAACGACCATTAAAGCCATGCTCTTGCAGGCTGTCGGTCCTCCATCTATTGGATTGAACATCAAGGATGAGTGAATCTGCGTGGATACTCCAATAACCTTCCTGGACATTCCCGCATGTCTTATATACAAATGAAGAATCTTCATTCAATTCTAATGTGGCACCTGATGCAAAACCTGTTTTCTGGAATACACTCAAGGGGGCCATCTCCAAAAAATGATAACGATCTGCCTCATACGTGCCAATCATGTCACCTTCACTGGTACATGAGGTTAAGAGGAGCGTTGCCCATGAGAAGTTTGCTAAGTAGTTCATTACAAAATGTGGCTTAGGAGGTTAGTGGCTTAAAAGGTTAGCTATTGAATAGCAAGATAAAATTTGCGTTAATAAATTTTCTTCCATGCATCGGCGGCATCCTTGTGGTGTGTTTCGACCTCCTTACTCCTCCTTGCGCTATACTTCGACTTCGCTCAGCACAGCGCAGCTCAACAATCGCGGAGTCTAACTATGCGTTCAAAAAAAACATACATCATGCTGGGAACGCAGATTACGCAGAATTATTGAAAAATTGATTTCCGCAAATTAGATTATCCCGACGAACTTGTTTCAAATAGACAATATGATCAAATCTGCGCCAATATTTTATAAAAATACATCTGCGAAATCTGCGTTCCCCAACAACTGAATCGCCGCCGCTAATTCATGCTAATTTTCGCAAATGATTTATTGAAAATGCATAGGAGTTTAGAAGGTTAGGTTCTATTGCCAGATACCGGCCAAGTCTCCAATCGTTTTCCCGGAAAGCACATATTTAGCCATTCTGCTTGTGCGCCTTCAATGACTTCAGATGGGCTTTCGCGTCAAATGGTATGAAACCGCTTTCCAATCCGTCCTGGATGGCATTCTTCAGCGCTCTAAACCTGCTTTCTTCTTCCTCCAGCAACGGAAGTATACACTCTCTAGTCAGCGCTTGACTGGCCTGCCTTATTTCTTAGATGTATAATTGGCCCGGTACCCCATCACAAAACTAATGGGTGCCATTACCCAGTACGTCACCAGTTGCACGATCCAGGGTGGACTGATGACCCGGATCTCGTCTTTGTGCCTGAGCCCCATCAATGGTAGTTGTAAAAAGGGTGGCATTCCTTTATCACTGAGCTTTCCGTCATTCGCGAGCGCGAAAAAGGATTCAAAGAACTCATCAATATGGAGTGCGGGAGAAAATTGTTGGATAGAATGTGCCTCCGTATCATCTTCATTCCAAAAACAATGTGCAGCTCCCGCGGGAATAGTAATGTTTTCTCCGGGCCCTATGACCTGCTCTCTACCGTTCACCAGGAAATGAAGTGTTCCTGATCGTACGCTAGCCGAACTTACTTGTTTAGGATGAACATGAATGGGCTCTCTCATGTCCGATTTAGGATTGAACGATTCAATCTCCAGGAGTTGGCCATTTGTTTCCTTGCCTGTTTGAAGGAAAATCATTCTTTGCCCTGTGCGTGCATTTTTGATTTGGTCACCTTGTTTCGCCATTGTCCGTTGATTTTAATGGTCAAATTGAATAGTGTATGTGTGGAGGGTGTGTTGACTTCTTGAGGTGATGGTAACGGTTCAGGGCTACAGGCAGTGGCGATTCAAGGCAGTTGTCTTTCGAGATCCGGAATTCTGTATCAAGTTACTGATTATTTCG
>DATHZY010000136.1:0-7649 GCA_035458325.1 Saprospiraceae bacterium
GTTTGTTTTTACTGCTGACACAGATTTCTCTTTTTCATTATTATGAAATTTTAAAAGGGCTCCCCTCTCTTATTATAGATCATATGCGTATATAAAATCATTTTAAGAGTGGGGTCGGGGGTGAGTTATGCAGGAACAGGGGTGTTATAATTTTTCCGAATAAGCTGTAAAAACAAAAAAATCAAAACAAATAAAAAAAGGGCCATCCCTGTGGAGATGGCCCTTGTATTTTGAGAACAAATGAAGCTTAGTGTGAAGCTTCTATCTGATCATGTCTGTCATCGATATAGCCTGACTTTGTCTTTACGCTGAAGCCTCTCTTCTCCGGCATAGTGCGGAAGATATGATCCCAGAATGGGGAGGATACGCCATAGGCTGCATCTGGTTGTTGGTAATGATGAAGTGCATGATGTATCCAAAGAACCTTCAGGAAATTTTTAGGGGGTGGGAAAGCATGCACAGAATAATGCACACACAGGTATGTGGCGTATCCGGCAACAAAACCACCTGTAAACGGAATGCCATATTCGCCGAGCAGCAATCTGTAAAACGCAAAGAAAACAGAAGCGAGTACGATACTCACGATCGGGGGCATGGCCAGGCGTGATTTGTCTTTTGGAAAATGGTGGTGAGCGCCATGGAGGACATACTGGAGGCGCTCCTTCTTTGGTGTCTTTGCTTCCATGTGGAACGTGTACCTGTGGATGAGGTATTCCACGAGGGTAAAGGAGAAGAATCCGGCGACAAAAAGGAGGATACTTGCACCAGGACCCAGGATACCGTAGTAAATGGTGTATCCTAGAAGGATAACGCCCAGGCCATAGAAGATGGAAAGTGGCCAGGCAATATGGGTGTGGGTTAACTTTTCGAGAATTGGGTTTTTGAAGACCCTGTTCTCAGTGACTGCATTATTATATGCCATCTTTTTGAGGAATTTAGAATGCAAAGGTAGGGAAAAAGGGGAAGGGGTACAAGGGGAAAGTGGGGGTTAGGGGATTATTGGGATATTGGGGGATTGGGGTCCAAATGATGCATAAGGTTAGTTTTAGTTTGCGGGAATGCTGTGTATGAAAATTCTTAAAATGAATTCAAATTATAGAATATCAACTATTTATATATTAGTTAAAATATTAAACCAGACGTATATTTAAAATTTAAGTTTTTACTGATTCAAGCCCTTTTCCACCATCTAACCCCCCTCTATTCCACAAAAACCTCCAATCTCCAGACCCTTCCCTATCCCGGTTTGCCCGATGCCAGCCAACTACTTATACTTGTCATTCAACCCGCGACCTGACAAAATGATTGGAATTGACTTTGCCACTCTTCGCTTCCGTGTGTCCTCCCCCTTCGCTTCAGTAATATATTCGATGTATTCTCTTTGCTTGCCGGGGGTAAGTTGTTCATAACAAGCCTTGGCTTCTTTATCTTGTTTAAAGGCAGCTTGTAATTCCGCCGGAAGTGGTAAAGCCGCTTTTTTCTCTGGCTTGATTTCCTTACCCTCCTTTGCGTTCTGAATGGCTTCAAGAATATACTTCTTTACAAGAGCAGGCTTGATCTCTTCCATCGAAGTGAACCGCCATTGACGCAGGCCTCTTGTTTTTCCCTCGCTGGCATTGACCAATACTCCTTTAGGATCACTCAGAAAAACACCTTGATGAAACCATATTGTGGCGAAGTTTTTAAAACCACCGATGGCCAAAACATTTTTCCCATCGAGGGTGTAGATCGGTCCACCCCATTTTATTTCTTCTGTAAGTCCTGTGGATAGAATTATATCACGCAGCAGTAGGAGCTCTTCTACCCAGGGTTCCATCTCCGCGATGAGGTCTGGGACATTGGTTTTGTTGGTACGCATGGCTGGTTGCTTTGTTGACAAAGATAATGTAAAGGCTTAGGAGGTTATTAGGCTTAGGAGGTTAGAGGCTTAGCTGCTTATGGCTTATAAGTTTATTTGTGATCCACGGATCTGACATGGGGGAGCACGGGTTTTGGTAAATCCCCGGGCTGCACCCGGGGTTGGCAGATGACGGCCTTTCAGGCCTTTATGTATAGAGATACGAAATCAATTCCGCACTCATTATGTAGAAATGATGAGCTGTGATGAATATTGGAGTAGCTGGGGGTCAGAACGGTTCTTCGCCTTAGCCTCAGCCTTAGCCTTATTTCTGATTAGCTAGCTGCCCACAGGCAGCGTCGATGTCCTTGCCACGGCTGCGACGTACGGTAATCATCACATCCTTATTTCGTACGTGCCGGGCAAATCGATCCACCTGGCTTTCATCCGCTCTTTCAAAGGGAACCCCTGGAACAGGGTTGTATTCAATGATATTCACCTTGACGGGAAATTGTCCGCGACATAACCTGACGAGCTTGTCTGCGTCCTCGATGCTGTCGTTAAACCCTTTCAAGGCGATATACTCGAAGGAGATGCGGCCTCCGGTTTGTTTGTAGAAATAATCCAATGCTTCCATCAGCGATCGGAGGCTGTTGGTTTCATTGATGGGCATGATCTGGTTACGCTTTTTGTCATCTGCAGCATGAAGGGAAAGCGCAAGATTAAACTTCACTTTTTCATCCCCTAGTCTCCTGATCATTTTGGCGATACCGGCCGTGCTTAAAGTGATTCGTCGTGGTGACCATGCCATGCCATCAGGACTAGTGATCTTGTGGATACTTTCCATCACGGGGCCATAGTTGAGCAAGGGCTCCCCCATGCCCATGTATACTATGTTGGTGAGCGGATACCCCAGCATTTCCTGACTCAGCTTGTTGGTATCAAAAGCCTGGTCATAGATTTCGCCGGCCGTCAGGTTGCGCAACCTTCCCATCTGACCGGTTGCACAAAAGCTACAAGTAAGACTACAACCTACCTGCGAAGAAACACATGCAGTCGATCGTCGGTCTTCCGGCACCGGAATCATCACCGTCTCGATCTTATACCCATCATGTAATTTGTATCGTGACTTGACCGTGCCATCTGCACTGTTTTGTCGAACATCCAGGATGATACTTTCAAATGTAAATTTGTCACTGAGCTCCTGGCGAAGCGCGGCGGGTACGTTTGACATATCATCAAATCCCTTTGCACCCAGCTTCCACATCCAATCGAAAACCTGCCTGGCCCGATAAGCAGGCTGACCCATCGCCGCAAATGAATTTTGCAACTCGGCTATGGTTTGGGTCCTGATGTCTGTCTTTGCCATGGTAAGTGTTAAATGGTAAATGTTAAAAGGTAAGCTGTATTCGGTGATCAGTAAGCGGTGCTCAGTAATCGGTGTTCGGTGATCAGTAAGCGGTAATCGGTATTTGGTATTCAGTTATCAGTAATCGGTTATCAGTAAGTTTTTACTTTAATTGGATATTGACTATTCCATGTTGAATATCATTTAAATCTGTCTCCCGACAAACGCCTATTACTTCAGTACTTCTTTTTACTGTGCGTCTACACTCATTCACTGTAGGATCATCACTTACAGCTGATAGCTGATAGCTGATAGCTGATAGCTCAAAAAACGAAATTACAACCGCACAGGTTCAAAAGAGGGCTTTCTTACTATAATACCTTTGTAAAGTGGGTGTTTAATGAGGCCCATGCGTTGAAACAGGTGGATGACAGAAACTTTCATCACCCCTAGTCCATACTTCATACTTCTTGGGAGGTTGATGGAAGAGGCTTCCTCAAAATATTTGGTAGGGCAGGTCACCTCTCCAATCTGAAATCCGGCGTAGATAATCTGCGACAACATTTCATTGTCGAAAATGAAGTCGTCTGAATTGGTTTCAAAGGGAATGGAACGCAATACCTCACCGCTGAAGGCCCTGTATCCTGTATGGTATTCGGATAGTTTGTAATTGACCAGGATGTTTTGGAACAGGGTGAGGAACCTGTTGGCCCAGTATTTATACAGTGGCATTCCGCCACGCAGAGCTCCCTTTCCGAGGATCCTGGACCCAAGCACGACCGGGTATAAATTTTCACCGATGATATTGACCATACTCGGGATGAGGAGTGGGGTATACTGGTAATCCGGGTGGAGCATGATCACGATATCGGCATTGACCTCCAGGGCTTTTTTATACAGTGATTTCTGGTTGCCGCCATATCCCTTGTTTTGTTCATGCCGGATGATATGGTGGATACCGAGGGCTCGGGCTTCTTCCACTGTATTATCCCGGCTGGCATCATCGCAGAGGATTACTTCATCGACGATGTCGCGAGGGATTTCCGCATAGGTCCTGGCCAGGGTGCGGGAAGCATTATACGCAGGGAGGACGACGACGACCTTTTTATCCTTATACATGGGGCAAAGATAGATGGAATGCTTTAGATGATTGAAATGACGGGGGGTCCAAATAAAAAAGCCTCTGCAATGAAGCAGAGGCTTTTAAGATTTTGAACCGGCTGGAGAATTACTTCTTAGCAGCAGGAGCAGCTGGAGCGAAAGTAGCCATCAACTGTGTGAGGGCAGACATTGCTGTGTCTACGCCACCTTTTACAGTGCCGTAAGTAGCTTGCCATGCTTTCAGGTTGTCACCTGCAGTAGCATTTAAACTATTGAGTTCAGCCAACTTAGCTGTAACATCACCTTCGATTTTGCCTGCAGCAAGACCGTCTTTAAGGGCAGTTACTTCAGCAGATTTCTCTGTCCAGGTAGCTACGAAGTCGTTGATGTTCTGCTGAAGAGGAGCATAAGCACCTAATGCATCCGTTACTGCTTTGTTAGCAGCATCCCATGCAGCGGTTTGCTCTGGCTTCAGTTTCTTAGCAGTCATTTCATCGAGTTGTACGCCAGCCAGAGCCTTTGTATAACCTGTGAGGTCATTGCTAACCATTGCTGAGAAATCAGTAACGGCTTTAGTTGTGTTGTCCCAGTTACCAGAAAGTTCTTCGATACCGGCACGGTATTGCTCAACGCCTTTGCAAGAGATCATCAGCAAAGGAAGGGCGAATAAAAACAGTTTTTTCATGTTGTTTGTGTTTTTGTCAATTGTGGGCGCAAATGTAAGGCATATTCAATTAATAATCAGGATTTTTTAACAGAATTTTAAACTTTAATATAGCTCTCAGAAGAAAATTTCTTTGTATTAAAAGTGGGCATATAATATTTTGATAATTCGCTGTTTTTCCAACGATTATGCGATATTTTTAATAAAATCCAAATCAAATTAGTTTTAAAAATTTGAAAAACCTCGCTTTATTTGGTCTAAGGTGGTCATTTTCAGAAGGTTTCCCTCCTGTACTTGGTCCAGTATCCCCTCAAATCCTGCTTTTGCCGGGTATTGCTCAGAAGGTAGTCAGCATTCCTCAGTTGGCAGTCTCCAGTATTCAATATCCTGAGGATTGAGAACTGCCGACTGTGGACTGTGAACTGTGAACTGCCAATTGATTAATGAATACTATTAGCTCCTCTGAACTCCACCTGGGCTCCCGCCAGGTTGACGACATCCTTTCCGAGGCTGGACGTATTGAGCCTGAAGATGCAGTCTTCGATGATGAGGTTAGCCCCTGAGCCGGAGGAATGCAAGGCGCCACCCTGATCGGTGGCGTAGTTACGTTCGAAGATCACATTTTTAAAATGGCCCACTCCTTCATTGAGGACCCCCGCTCCGATGTTGTCAGGATTATTGGCGTGATCTGCATGACCATATGTGATCGTCACCCCATCCACTATACATTCCGAACAAGTTTGTGAAAATATGACGGTGTGGTAACTATTGTCCCATAAGGTGTCTGGCACGTTGATATCACCGCTTATCTGCACGAGTTCAGCATCGGCTGTTCGCTCAGAAAGATTGGCTTCAAATCCAAGGAAACCACCGTAGATCTTAATACTGTCTCGTAGTATAAAGCTCGTATCCCTGTTGGTCGGATGAGGATGATAGATACCTTCTGCTACCCATATCTCCTGCACGTTTTCATATCGTCCGGCAACATAGACGGCATCGCGGAGCTCATTAAATGCATTTGCCCATGATGTACCGTTATTGTCGCCGGTGGCATCTTTATCGACATATACATATTGACCGCCAGCCCAGATGCAGGGGGATTCGAAAAAGACCTCCGTAACTATCACGCTATCGCAGCCATGCACATCTGCATATGTATTTGAGTAAAACCCTTCTTCAGATACCCATTGATTATAGAGCCAGATCGAATCTCCTGAGCAAAGTGGCTGCGTGAGGGTGTCCCGGCTTGTAGGAAAAACATTAATCCATACAGAATCTACAGAACTGCAACCAAAGACATCAGTCCCACGCACCCATGCATACTGGCTCATATCTGCATACACGTTTGAAAACCTACCGGTGGGATTTCCAATAATCGAATCAGGCCACCAGAGATAATCATTTGAACCATTTGTTTCAACAAAAAGGATGTCATTGTCACACCCGGCATCTGGATCGGGAGTATCCAGAATGGGTAAAGCATGTACCGAAAACGGGATACTGATATCCTCTATATTACTTTCATCATTTACTGCTTTCAGGCGCAGATAAGGGTGGAGATAGTTACTATCCAACACCAATGGAAAGGGCCACGAGATCACATTACTTGCCAAAAGCGAAAAAGTCATTCCACTATCTATGGATATGTAGAGATCTGCCGACGGAATGGAAATAAGTTCTGCTGTGATTTCCAACGTATCCCAAATGCAATAGTCACTTTTGTCCGGTGTAAGAAAATCAACCGAACGTTGTGGAATTACATAGAAAGAATCCGAAGGATTTTCTTCCTCGTTATCTACAAAATCTGTTCCGACGATCTTATAATAGTATTTTGTCCCCCACCTCAAAGTCAGAGAGGTGGAATCGTCCTCCTCCCACAAACCATTCTTATAAAATACCACATTGTCCGTTGACAGTAAAATATCAGCAAACTGCACCCCGCAGCCACCCGGATCATCTTCAACTGAAAACTCAAATGGAATGACGTTTGTATACATGGTATCAGGAATGGCTTCTGCGGCAGAAGCAGGTGCGAATGCATCGACTGTATTAATCCATGTATTGGTGAGCAGGGGATCGTTGATATCAAAAACAATAGCTGCCTGATGATCTATTGTTTCACCGGTTAATGTTGAGTTTTTTGGAGCGCAGGAGAAAAGAATAAAGCCTTCTCCACTTCCCGTCAATGTGTCATTTACGGGAAGAAATCCTGCGGTTGGATCTGTAGGGGGTTGTCCGGTGAGCGGATCGATAGTTTCCAATAACCAGAAGAAACGATTATTAGGCACATCCAGTCCTGCGGTGACATCAAGCATAAAACCGAGATCCTCGCTGTAATCCACCCTTTGTTGATAAAAAGTTGCATTGGTGGGGACCTCTATAATCTTGCTTCCAAAACCAATAGTTCCCAGGCGGAATGAGAAAGGATCAATATCATCATCAATCGGGACGGTCACCAAAACGATGGAGGCATTCGCGGTGGCAAAAATCGGATCGTTTTCAAAACGAACAGCGTACTCCATCGTTTGATTTACAGACACCCAGCGCAGACTATCATCATATCCTTCCGGTCCGGTGATATCGTTTGGATCCCGTGGACAAATTTTTATAGCGCCGGTTTTTTTAAAGCCTTCGGAGTCAACACAACCCAGAGAATCGATCACAGAGACGGATTGGTTAATGAAGGAACCACTGACGAC
>DATHZY010000137.1:0-6573 GCA_035458325.1 Saprospiraceae bacterium
AAGAGAGTAAGAGAGTGAGAGAGTGAGAGAGTGAGAACGTGAGAGAAATAAAGATGCGGAGTGATGTCTGTGTCTCAAAGAAAAATTCTTTTCACACTGCGCCTCTGCGCGAAAAAATTTTCAGGAGAAATTCATGCGCTCACTCAGATGTGGATATATTATCTGATTGAGAGCTTGTGCTTCATCAAAAGCTCTTTCGGCGAAATCAATGCCCTTACTTGCATAGAGAATACTGCGGGATGCATTGATGAGCAGTCCGCCATCCTTGTTGAGTCCAGCTTTGCAAATAGCCTCAAGGTCACCGCCTTGGGCACCTACGCCTGGTATGAGAAAGAAATGATCCGGGAATTCATTACGGCATGCTTCGATATCAGCAGGATGGGTGGCCCCAATTACAAACATGGTATTTCCCGCATGGCCCCATGTTGATGTCGTCTTCATGACTCTCTGAAATAGTTTTTGTCCACTTGGTAAGGTGATTTGCTGGAAATCGCTGCTACCATGATTGGAAGTAAGTGCAAGTATGATCACCCACTTGCCTTCATGGTAAAATGGGGTCACACAATCTTCCCCCATGTATGGATTGACTGTAATCGCGTCGCAACGTAACTGTTCGAAAACTGCACGGGCATACATCGCTGATGTATTTCCAATATCTCCACGCTTGGCATCCGCGATGATGAAGTGCTGGTCACCGATATAGCTAATTGTTTCTTTAAGTATGTGCCAGCCCTGGGAACCTAGGGATTCGTAAAATGCAAAGTTCGGCTTGTACGCAATACAAGCTGATCGGGTGGCATCAATGATCGCCTTATTAAAAGCAAGAATATCCCCATGGATCACGGCAGGCAATTTAGATGCATCGACATCCAAGCCGATAGTCAGGACTGACTTGCGTTCGCGGATCAGCGAAGTGAGAAAGGACTTATCTTTGGTAAAGTCAGACATGCACGGCATTGACGGCTTCGACGGAACGAATCTGTGGAAGGCGGGATTTGACAGCCTGTTCAACCCCCGCTTTCATCGTCATGATCGACATAGAGCATGATTCGCAGGCACCGAGCCATCTGACCCGCACGATCATCTCATCCGTGACATCTACTACGCTTACATCCCCCCCATCCACAGCGAGATGAGGTCGTATATCATCGAGTGCCAATTCGATCTGATGAAGCAACAGTGTTTTTTCCTGATCTGACATTTGCCTTGCAAAATTAGGCTTATTTAGGAACAAGTCCTACAATTGATTGATTATCCTTCCTTGATCTCTACGATTCGGGTCGGAGCGATGGCCTCATTGCGTGTTTGTGTTTGTTCATGCAGCGCTTTTGCAAACAAGATGAAACGTTCCTGCAACCCTCCAGTATCTTCCTGTAACACAGCAGGGCGGCCATTATCGCCACATTCCCTGACGGACTGTACAAGCGGAATCTGAGCGAGTAACCTGGTGTTGCCCAGATCAGCAAGCTTGGCTCCTCCCCCGCTTCCAAAGAGGAAATATTTATTTTCTGGCAGTTCTGCCGGCGTAAACCAGGACATATTTTCCACTACGCCCAGGATAGGAACATTGAGTGAATCAAGCATGAACATATTCATTGCCTTTACCGCGTCGACAACAGCCAATTCCTGTGGAGTGGTAACGAGAATCGCCCCGGTCAAAGGCACTGTCTGAACGAGGGTCAACTGGATATCTCCTGTACCTGGCGGAAGGTCAATAATCAGATAATCCAGTGCGGGCCAGAGTGTGTCCCCAAGGAATTGCTTGATAATGCCTGCTAATCTTGGACCACGGAGTACAACGGCCTGTTCGGGTTCCACTACAAACCCAATAGACATCACGGGCATGCCATATGCTTCGAGGGGGACTATCTTGTGCGTACCATGGACTACCTGGACTTTAGGTTTTTGGCCTTGTAATCCGAGCATCGTTGGTGCAGATGGACCATACAGATCTGCGTCTAACAGCCCTGTCCGGAACCCGAGCTTCTGAAGACCGAGGGCCAGGTTGACGGCAACGGTGCTTTTGCCAACTCCACCCTTACCTGAAGCAACGGCAATAATATTCTTTACATGCGGCAGGGGGCTTTGCTTTCCTGCATCCTGATCAGGCTTTTGCATGTGTATATGAACCTCAGCTTCGGGATAGACTGCGGAAATGGCCTCCATACAGGCAAAATTCAAACTTGATTTCTGCGCTTCGGGCAGATCAGCAGTGGCTAGTTTAAACTGCACCTGATTACCCTGGATCCGCAGCTCAGAAATCATACGCCTGCTGATGATATCCTGGCCAGTAGCGGGATCCTTGACGGCGCTGAGTGCGGTTACTATTTTGTTATTATCGATTTCCATGATGGTAGATTCGCAATGAATACAATTATCAACCTGATAAGTTTACACTTCCGTCTGCTTAAGAAGGCCTGCAGGATAAACAATCTGCCAGCTTGAGGTAGTCCGGCTGATCAGCAATAGACTGGTGAATAAATTTTTCTTTGATTTCCCCTTCGTATAACTGGAAGGCTCCGGGCATCTGAAATCCATCACCAATCACATGGCTGTTGAGCCCATGGCCCTGGAGCACCCCTTGCTGGAAAGTCCTGAGCCATACCTTCAGCCCCATCATCTGTTGAAGTGTTGCCTTAAGCAAGCCGAACTGCTGGTAGACGAGACCATCAGGGTCTGTCACGTAATCCACATCTGACAAATTATATTGATTAAAGAAACTCTCGGCGGTCGCAGGGTCAGCAAGGTGAACGAGCACCAACTGGGTATTTTGTGCTTTTATCTGGTCCCACTTTTTGCCCAGTTCGGTCATGGCTTCTTTACAAAAGACACAACCAAAATGGCGCAGGAATACGATCAGGACGGGTCGCTTATAGGACAGGTCCCAAAGGGATTCACCGCGTTGCGTATATATCTGATGTAGAAAACTGAGTTTTTCCAATAGCGTTTATTATCAGCTTAAGCCCATTTTGTCATAGGCACTCATGACTTCCCTGACATGTCCGGCAGATTCATGCAGCAGTGCCATCTCATCTGTGGTCAGGGCTAATTCGATCACTGATTCAACACCATTCCTGCCTAGTTTAACCGGAACACCTACATACACATCCTTCAGGCCATACTGTCCTTCCAGCTTGATACAGCAAGGAAGTATCCTCTTCTCATCCTTGAGGATGGACGCCACCATTTGTGCGGCGGCAGCTCCGGGAGCATACCATGCGGAGGTTCCCATCAATTGAACCAGTTCGCCACCGCCTTTCTTAGTACGATCAACAATTGCTTCAAGTGCTGCTGCGTCGATCATTTCAGTGACGGGAATACCTGATACGGTTGTATAGCGAGGAAGTGGAACCATGGTATCGCCATGGCCTCCGAGCAGCATCGCCTGGATGTCCCGTGGAGAAACATCAAGTGCTTCGGCCAGGAATGCACGGTAACGAGCTGTGTCGAGGACTCCGGCCATACCGATCACCTTAGTGGAAGGGTGACCGGAAACCACATGAGCCGCATAAGTCATGACATCCAACGGGTTGGATACCACGATCAGGATGGCATTTGGACTATGGGCCAGGAGAGATTTTGTCACCGAGGAGACAATTTTTGCATTTGTTGAGATGAGGTCATCCCTGCTCATACCCGGTTTTCTGGGCACACCAGCTGTAATCACAGCTATATCAGAACCCGCGGTGAGTGCATAATCTCCAGTACCTGTAATCCGTGTAGAATAGTCGTCAATGGGTGCCTGTTGCCAGGTGTCGAGTGCTTTCCCCTTTGCCATATCGGCCATCAGGTCGAGCAGAACTATTTCATTCACAATGTTTTGATGGGCTAAAACATTAGCCACTGTAGCGCCGACATTTCCGGACCCTACAACTGTTACTTTTGACATATGTTTAGATTGAATTATTCGTAAAATGATAATATGTCGGCAAAACTAAGAAGATTTAACCATCCTTTGGAATTTGATGCCCCAATTGATTGTTATCTTTGTGGACACAAAACAGACCCTTATGTTAAGATTCTTTCTGGCCCTGACGGGCCTTTTCATTAGCTCTTTACTCTCTGCCCAATTCTGCAGTACTCCGCAGGAACCCTTGTTGGAACGCACCGATGCCAATAAGAAAGCCATGGTGCCTGTTCAGCGGGGCGTTCAGAAGTACATTCCGGTTACCTTTCACCTGGTAGCCAATGCAGCCGGTAACGGCCGGATTACAGAGGAGAATATCTTACTCCAGATCGCAAGCATCAATGCTTCCTATGCTGACCAGGAGGCTATATTCTATATCGACCGCTTTAACTATTTTGATCACGATGCGGTATATAATACCCCGGGATCAACGGCTGCCAGGACACAGATGAGACTGCGAAAGGATAATAATTCCATCAATGTGTTTATTGTCAACAATATTGAAAGCACCGGACCAGGTAACACCCTGGCCTATTATGACCCGCAGGAAGACTGGTTAGTATCCAGGAAAGGTGAGATCAATGGCGCTTCTTCTACCCTGGCTCATGAGATGGGCCACTTCTTTAGTCTCGCGCATCCATTTTCCGGCTGGGATTGTAATCCATATACCACCGATTTATATACCAACCCGGTTAATGTTGATTTTACGATTCCATGCGAAGGCGGTGGCGGATCCGTGTTGATCGAATTACATAACCGTTCAAATTGCAATACTGCCGGCGACCGGATCTGCGATACCCCGGAAGATTATAATCTCGGCTTGTTTTATCAGAATGATTGCAGTGAGAACACTTCAATCATGGATAAAAACGGTGAAGTCATCAAGCCGATGACAAATAATTTCATGAGTTATTACAGGGAGTGTTCAGTCTACGCTTTCACGCCTACCCAGAAAAATCTAATCAACACGGACTTCTTCACGTTCCAACGTTCCTATATACGCACCGGAAATGTACCCAATACAACTCCGGTTATTGATCCTGTTGCCTATATCACTCCGATCAATGGCGAGACATCCAATGGACTCACGAATATATTACTGGATTGGGATGATACACCTGGAGCGAACAAGTATATCGTGATGTATGCCCGCAATTCAGCATTCACATTGAATCCAGTCAAGGAGATAGTCACTTCTTCGGAGTACATGATTACGGAGACCTTAAACCAGAATATCAACTACTACTGGAGAGTTTGGCCATACAATGAATCCATGACAGGGGCTGGCTACAGTGCTACACAAAATTTTGTAGCAGGCATAGGGGTTGGCGTCAATGAGATCAGGGAAATCAGTGGTTATTCACTCAGTCCGAATCCGGTGACCAGTGATATAGAAGCTATGCTGACTCTTTCATCCACAAAGGATTTTGCGGCCACGCTGGAGATTACAGATGCTTCAGGGCATGCCTTGCTAAAAGAAAAAATCCTCATTCCTGCCGGATATTCACAGCACCCTATTCAGGCTGCTGACCTTCCTGCCGGTTTATATTTCGTGATTATGCATTCGGAGAAAGGCAGGCTGGTGGAAAGGCTGCTGGTGCTCGAATAAGATTCATATCGTGATCATCTAAGAGGCCCATCATTCATCAAAGCGAATGATGGGCTTTTTTATATTCTTTATCCGGATTCCGGATTCAATTCAGCGGATTTATTTAGCTTTCCTGTCGGAATTAAAATAAAACGCATGATCAAGACGAGTATCATCCTTATTATCACTTTTATCGTTGTTCCCATCGCCACGTATTACTTAGATGAACCTCTTACTGCCGGGCAATCCGCAATACTTTGGAACTGCATTTATATCTGTCTTGGTGTTGCGACCTATTGCTTTATCGTCAGCCAACTTACCGGCAATTGCAGCCAGGTGGATAAACTATGGAGTATTATACCCCTTGTGTATGCATGGTACATAGCCTACGCGGGAGGAATGGATACCAGGTTAGTACTGATGGCTATACTCGTTACCTTATGGGGCATTCGACTGACGTATAACTTCTCCCGACGCGGAGCATACAGCTGGAAATTCTGGACCGGAGAGGAAGACTACCGTTGGGAAGTACTCCGCCAGAAACCGGAGCTCAAAGGCAAAGTCAGATGGTTTTTGTTTAACCTTTTCTTCATCTCTTTTTATCAACAAGGTCTGCTGCTACTCATCACGCTTCCGGCACTCATCGCGTTGCGGGGCGCGGAGACACCCCTTGGATTATTAGATTACCTGGCTGCCTCACTGTTTATCATTTTCCTTGTAATTGAAACGATAGCAGATCAACAGCAATGGAATTATCAACAGGAAAAACACAGGAGGATCAAGGCAGGGGAAAAGCTGACAGGAATTTATGCATTAGGCTTTACCCATACAGGTCTATGGCGATGGATACGGCATCCAAATTACATGGCGGAACAAGCCATTTGGATTACTTTCTATTTATTTAGTGTGGCTGCTACAGGTTCATGGTTAAACTGGTCGATAGCAGGATGCCTGTTACTGCTCGTGTTGTTTCAAGGCAGTTCAGACTTCAGTGAATCGATCTCAGCTGAGAAGTATCCGGAGTATAAGGCTTACCAGGAAAAGACAGGAAGGTTCTTGCCAAAGTATATTTTATAGG
>DATHZY010000138.1:0-5610 GCA_035458325.1 Saprospiraceae bacterium
ATGAGCCTACAGATAAGGCTGGATTGTTTTTCCACGGATCTGTCTATGTCAACAAGACGAACAACACGATCCTGAAGATCACGCTCAATTGTCTCAATTGTAAGAAATATCCTTTTCAGCCCATTTTCCCTGGCGATACGATTTCGAATGTCAGCTTTGCGATTACCAAGACCTTTACAACGCAACAAGGCCACACGGTCTTTAATCATATTGATTTCACCTACGTCATTGATTATCGCAGCAGGGTAGGCGAAGCCTATGCACAAACCTACGCTATCAAATCGAACGCTATCCTGTATGCCTATGATTTCAGCAAAACGTTTTTGATTCCGGCCTTCAATGTCACGGATGGCACCTACAGCGATTACAGGAAAATCAATGCGATGCCCTACAATGATTTCTTCTGGCACTATAATGATGAATACAGGTTGAAAGATGGAGATGATTCGAATGAGTTGTTTTTCAACGACACCTTTTCATTTACCAACAAGACCATCTTCAAGACCAATCCGCTGATGAAGTCAAGGCTATTTCAGCATCCATACATCATATGGTCTGAGGACAGAGTCTTTTTTAAAGAAATAGCCGTCGATACATCCGAAGCTTCTCCCTCCGCGGATGTGATAGCAGATAAGTACCATCTGGGTGTCAAGCTATTTGTGGATATCAACACCTACCAGGATTCAACTTCCATCTTTTCCGCCACCATTTTTGATCCCTATGTCAGTTTTTATCACCTGCCAATTGACAACAAAACACACTGTTTTATCAATATGTATTTTGACATATGTGAAATCGAACGACGAAAGCTGGAGAGTGAATTGAAATCCTCACTCACGGACATCAGGCAGTTTGAAAAAATCTATGAGGAATTAGAAACCCGGTTTGAACTTATAAAGACCCAGTATCTCAAGGAAGTAACCCGTGGAACCAATGAACCCGAGATGCAGAAGTGGAACACCTATGTATTTGAACAGCTCGGAATCAATAATATAGCCATTTTTAAGCCATTTGGGCAATAGGAAAAGCAGATGCCTGGCTCTTCTGTGAACCTTTACCCTCTGGAAGTATTTATATATGCACCGGAAAGCCGGCATCTTGAAATCATCTCCACTTTCATGTACACATGCAGATGAATTAATTTCCAGATCTATGAAAAACCAAGCAATGATCAGCCTGACCCTGGCTACCATCACCTGTATCCTTCTCACCGGATGCATGAACCAGGGAAGAGAGAAGAAAGAAGCTGATGCAAAAGCCCTGACCCTTTTAGAAAACAATTGTTTTGCCTGCCATACACCCGACATGGGTATTGACAAACGCCTGGGTCCTCCCATTTTCAGGATACGCGAGCATTATTTTTCGGAAAAAATCAGCCGGGAGGAGTTTATTGACAAGGTGACCCGGTTTGCCATGAATCCATCTCCATCGAATTCCATCATGCCGGGTGCAGTCCGCAATTTTGGCCTGATGCCTAGACAGGCATTCAGGCAGGAAGACCTCGAAATCATCGCGGGATATATCTATGACCATGATCTCAGCTCAGATGAATGGTATGCGGCCTGGGAGGAGTTTAAAACAACGTCTAAGCCCGGAGCAAAGGCTATGACCTTTGAGGAAAGAGGATTGAATATCGTCAACAGTACAAAGTCCATCCTCGCCAAGAATCTCATGGAGGCTATCATTGCACATGGAACAGCCGGAGCAGTGGAGTTTTGCAGTGTGCATGCTATCACCCTGACAGACAGTATAGGCGATGTGCACGATGCAAAGATCAGGCGCGTTACTGATCGCCCACGAAACCCTGTCAACCAGGCGAATGAAACCGAATTGGCATATATCAACATGCTGAAGATAAAGGAAGAAAAGCAAGAGGCCCTTCCACCTTCCATCCTGATTGTGGACGGTAAGATGACAGGGTATTATCCCATCCAGACCGTCAGGATGTGCATCCAATGCCATGGCACACCGGGCACGGATATTTTGCCGGAAACGGTCGAAAGACTTCAATCACTTTATCCGGAGGACAAGGCTACAGGATATGGTGAAAACCAACTCAGAGGTCTTTTTGTGGTCGAAATGAATTAACTGAAAAAATAAATAGTGATGAACATAAAGGACTTACACACGGAGGATAAAGCTGTATCGGCCATTTCCCTGTTTAAAGGGGAAAAGGGGAACGCAACTTCCATCCGGATCTTGAAAGATCAAAAACTAAAGGAACACATTACCCAGATACCTGCCCTGCTGGTTTGCATCGAGGGAAATGCGGTTTTTGGAAATGAGAAAGGTCAGAAAGTAGAACTACAGCCTGGTGATTATACGCTGATTGAACCCATGGTAAAGCATTGGGTTGAGGCAACCATCGACAGCCATCTTATTTTGGTTAAGTGAATACGGTGATCACCGCTGACCAGTAAAAGTTATTCAGCCACAAGTCCGACTCCAGCCGCGAGTTCAAACAAGATCACCTCTGGTTCGAACCCAAACCGGTCAAGGTAAGAATCAACACAAGCGATAGAGAAAGCATCCAATACATCTTCCTGTAACAAGCAAATCACACATCCTCCAAATCCGCCGCCCATCATTCGAGCACCGCGTACACCTTCATACCGATTGGCGAAATCAGCGAGATGATCTAATTCATCACAACTGACTTCATACATATGCCGCAGCCCTGCGTGAGAAGCTTTTAAGAGTTGTCCGGCCCGATCAGCATCATGTTCGTGAAGTGCCTGCACCATTTCATGTACACGATTGTTCTCTTCGATGACAAATGCTGATCGTTTCAATAACGTCTCGTTGAGATAGCTGGCTTTGAGCATATCCATATCGACATCGCGCAGTGCCTGGACATCAGGAAAAGTTTCCCTGATCTTTGCCACCGCCTGAATGCACTGCGCGGCCCGCTGATTGTAATCACTATCGATGAGCGCATGCTTGACCCGGGTATTGATCAGTATCCAGGTGCATCCGGGCAAATCAGCATCTACGAGCTTATATTCCCTTGTTCGACAATCCAGCAACATCACATGTCTGGGTTGACTCATCATGATCGCAAACTGATCCATGATTCCGCCTTGTACTCCGATCACCTCCCGTTCTACCCGCTGGCCTATCAATGCAAGCTCTTCTTTCGTTTCATTCCGACCAGATAATTGTTGCAAGGCATATAATACCCCACAAACTAATGCAGATGAAGAAGAGATACCGGCACCCACGGGCAGATCACCTCCGACCAATAATCGCAGCGGACCTATTTCTGGTGCATACAGACGAATCGCTCCTTCAATATATTTAGCCCAGGGATACTCACCGTATTCAAATATGTCTTCCAGTGATTCGATCTCTTCGTCGAGATCATACGCGATCCAGTGATGGCCATTGGTCGGATTCTTTGATGCAAGGATGTAGATACTTCGGCTCATCGCCCCGGGAAGCACCCACCCTTCATTGTAGTCGGTATGCTCGCCGATGATATTGACACGACCCGGTGCACGAACGGTCACTTCGGGAGCATCGCTGCCAAAGGTAGAGTGCCATCGGTCAAGTAGAGTATCCGTCATGTGAGAGAGTAAGAGGTGCAAGAGAGTGAGACGTGTGAAAAAGCGATAGTTTAAATATTCTTTGCGTCTTCGCGTCGTTGCGCGAAAAAATGGTGAGAGGTGTGAGACAGTAAGAGGGTAAGAGTAAGAGGCGTATGTGGCATGCACACTATCTATATGTCTCTTACTCTCTTACTCTCTCACTCTCTTACATTTTACATCCAGCCTGCCCCTAAGGCCGTCCGGAAAGGCCATGGAATCGCGATTAGGATGACGATCAGGGCGATCAGGTAATACATAAATACTTTTTTCGCATTTGCTTTCTTGGCATGGCCATATCCTACCGTGATCAGGATGATGGCGATCAGCATCATGAGCGTGTGCTCCATGGTAAAAAAACGATGTATCGGGCTGCTCATCGTCGTGGATGAAAAATCAACCTTGGTACTCATAAAATATAAACCTAACCCCAAAACAGCCTGCAGGTGCGTGGCGATCAGGGTGAAAAGGCTCAATTTCTTATCCTGGGCCGTGAATGGAGTTTTTCCATCTCGTTTGCCAAAGGTGCTGAAGATCGTGGCTACCAGAAGGATCAGGAGGATCCAGCGCAGGCCGGAGTGAGAATGAAGTAGTGCTGATTGCATATCGTTTTATTTAAGTGAAAGGCGAATTTACATAATTCATCCGGCAGAACGGTCAGGAGCAAATTCCATCATTTGTTTTTAAAAAAACAAATGATATCGGTAGCCTACCAGGCTGCCGATGGCAGAATCATGAATCATCTTCTATTAGCGAATCATCTCTGGGAGCCTCCTGGCTCCAGGTAAAGAACATAGGACTTATGTTATCGGCATCTACTCTAATTGCCCCTATGGGGCATTGAGGATAACACTTTCACCACATCGTAGTCTGACATCACCACCTTAGCCATTTTCCAAACTCCTAACCTTCTAATCTACTAAACTCCTAAACCTTTCTAAATACAATATTATCCGAATCCAATTTTTCCTGCACCATGTAACTATCAATCTGATCAATCGGTCTGACCGACCCATCGGTTGAAATAGAGTAAGGCCTATACCCGGCTTTCAATAAAAAATCAGTGGCGTGATGATGCATTGAGCCTGTATCCGCGGAATAGAGGTATTCTGTCACAATCGTAAAATCCCTCTCCGCAAGCGTTTTTGACAGGCCTTTTAACACGGACAACTCACCGCCCTCCACATCAATCTTGATGATGGCCTGGTTGATCTGGTTTGCGGTGATCAGATCATCGAGCATAATCGTCTGCACCCTGTTGATCGTCTGCTTTACGTTTTTAAACCACTTCTTTCCTATATACGCGCCCTCAATGATCGTGTTGTATTCCGCCAACGGGCCGGGATACTCATAAAATACAATTTCACCCGGAGCCTCTCCTGCCGCATTATGGTATGCCGTGATATTGTTTAGTGCTACCGTATTTGCTTTTAATAATTCAAATGAATGCGCTGATGCTTCTATCGCGTAGACATGCCCCTTTTCTCCGGTCAGTGTTGATGCTAACAAAGCATAATAACCATAGTGTGCGCCAACATCAATAAATGTATCTCCGGCCTTGAGGTGTCGTGTCAGGAATTTGGTGAGCCGGATTTCTGAATCATGGGATTTAATGCCGTTGAGTAAGATGTCGGTACCAGCCGGCAACAACGTCTTCATCTGAATCCCAAAAAAAGTTTTAGCATGAACTACAACCCCCCGTTTCAATATTGGATATGCCACTTTGTTGAATCCCATCAGCATAGGATACTTCAACGGTCTTTTCAGCAGCCGATGAGCTCTGGTAGACCTTGCTTTTTGCTCGGCCTTCAACAGTTCATTCCATATATGGTTTTCTTCCTCCACGTATTATTTTGCTTGCAATTGTTTTTCGTAACACACGATCCTTTCAGGGTCCTGATCATCATAAGGTGGTATGATGGTAAAACCGAGCTGATCGTATAGTTGTTGCGCTGCCTTCATCTCCACCATCGTGTCCAATATGATTTTATCAAACCCCCTTTCTTTCGCCACAGCAATAATTCTT
>DATHZY010000139.1:0-4677 GCA_035458325.1 Saprospiraceae bacterium
TAAAACACCGGTGGCAATGGTTGGATAGATGGTCACATCCATCTGCTCAACAGATTGGTGGTCCTCATCGATGGAATTGATAAGGTCAAGTTCTCCAATCGGAAAAGTCATAATACCCCTGCTGAAGGTAGCAGCTACCAATTTATCCTCGACAGGGTTGTAATCAAGATCATAGACTGGCATATAAGGCATTTCCGAACCTACACGCTCCCACTTTTCACCAGCATCCTGGCTGAGATAAACACCTCCATCTGTCGCAGCAAAAAGTACAGCATCATTCCAACCCGGCAAGATGAAAAAGCTATTGACTCCCATCATGGGCAGGTCCGACTGGATAGGTGCCCAGGTGGATCCGGCATCTTCACTCCTGTAGATATACGGTTGATGATCATTGTCCCGATATCCTGAATATGTGGCAATGACGCCTTGCGGATTGATGGTTGAACAAATGATGGACGTGACATAAAAACCAGGGGTACCTTCTGTGATATTGGTCCAGCTTATTCCACCATCACCTGTGGTCCATAAAAGTCCATCCTGTGTGCCGGCATACAACCGCATTTCATCAAGCTCAGACTGTGCTATGGACGTGATCGCAGGATACCTGCTGCCCAGGAGCATTTCACCTCTTGTCAGATCGGGACTGATTTCCTTCCATTCCCTGACGGTGTCGCGCATATCCAATCGAAACATCCGGTCAGATCCGCAATACAATATCTTGGGATCATGGGTGCTCATCACAAAGGGCATATCCCAATACCTGCTGCCACTCAGGCCGGCATTAAGTCCCTCAAAATCCAGGCCTCCATTCTCTGTGAAATAGATAAATCCGTTCTGCACGGTTACATACATCCACTCCGGTTGTTCGGGATCAAATAATGGTTGAAAACCATCCCCACCAAAATACCTTGGCCATTCATTAAAGAGCGATGCGTTACCACCGGTAGTCCCATTGTCCTGCGCCCCACCAAAGTACTGGTCAGGCAAATGGGGATTGAAGACCGTGCGATAGAACTGTGTGGAAGGTATATTTTCAAAATCTCTCCATTCCTCACCCTGCCCGATATCTGTGGTATACGCTCCCCCATCGGTGCCGAGATAGAGGCGCCCATGGGCAAAGACAAGATCATGCTTATCCGCATGGACTGCATAAGACCACCATGGAGGTGCAGCTTCAAACCAGGTCAACCCACCATCCACAGTCCTCAGGATTTCTACGCCGAGCAAGAACATATCCTGCGGATTTTCAGGATTGACTTTCAATGCCTCAAAGTACCATCCGAACTCGCCAAACAAATCGCAATCGACGCCATGTACAGGTGCAGTCGGGATCGTATCCCACGTCAACCCACCGTCATAGGATTTATAGATGCCTTGCAGTGATTCGATATTGCCTGCGCATTCACCTGTACCTATCGCTCCGATATAACTAATAAACAAGGTTCCGTCATTAGTGATTTCAATGCTCGTTCGCGAGTGTTCAGTTTCCGGAAGGCCATTGGTTACATTATTCCAGGTAGCACCATAATCTTCACTCACATACAAGGAGGTGCCAGATCCCAATGAACTGCTGACCGTACTTGAACGAATACGTTTCCAGCCGGAGGCAAAAACACGGCCTGCTTTAAACGGATCAGTAACTATGTCTATAATGCCGGTACTGTCATCAATCGTCAATGTCTTCTGCCAGGAATCACCTCCATCCAATGATCTAAACAACCCTCTTTCATTTCCCTTGCGGGAAGGATACCCCATCGAACCCACATAGATAACTTCCGGATTTGTCAGGTCGACAAATACTTTTGACAGGACACCCGTATCGTGGAGCCCGCGATATGTCCAGGTCACACCTTCATTGCCTGACCAATACACTCCTGAACCTATAAAAGGGTATCCTGAAATATTTACATCCCCGGTCGTAGCCCATAACTGGCTGGGATCATGGGGGTCAAAAGTGATGTGGCTGATGGATAAGGATGCCTGGTCATCAAACACGGGATACCAATTTAAGCCTCCATCCGCAGTACGATAGATTCCTCCCTGGGAAAACCCGATGAGGATGACTTCCGGGTTGACGGGGCTGACGGCTATGGTGTTGACCCTGCCGCCGATATTGCCTGGTCCTTCGAGGTTCCATGGAAAGTCCAGCCCACGGTTAGAGCGCGTGGCAGATTTATCATAGGAAATGGCTGCACTGAGCCTCTCTTTAAAAAGTTCGGGCCTTGACGGCCCGCTTGGATAATTTCGATCTAGGTAGAAAAGCTCATGTGGCTTTAGCCTGCCGGATTGCTTCCCGGCCTCATGCTGCTCCTGCGGTTCAGGGTCCGGCGACCTATACTGTTTCCTTAATACAAGGACTGTAAGCCCAACAGCTATAACCAGATAGGCCAAAAAAATGAAAAGTGTTCGTCTCGAAAATGTGCTCATGGTCGTTCAAAAATAGCAATTTCACCGACATACACTCCTAAAACGCACAATCCCATGTCGGTTGTATTGCAAAAACTCAGGTTTTTTTCAGCAGTGGCTGCAGCAGGGGTACCCGGAATACGTCTCCTCTTTTCCTGAACTCCATCGACACACTTCCTGATACATCCATTTATATAAATACAAGAGTTGTGCCTATTGTTGTCCATTAACTAAGAAAAAATCGAGGACAGCGGTGAAGCCGTTGTTGGTATCCTCACCAACTACCACGAAATTGCCAACTGCAAGTTGCTAACTGCTAGTTGCTAACTGCTAACTTTTCCACAGATTCACTTCCGGACTCAACTCAATCTCAAACTTCTCTTTCACGGATGAAATAATCTCCTGGGCCAGTGCCCATATCTCCTCCCCTCTCGCTCCACCATGATTGACTAATACCAGTGCCTGCTTTTCATAACAACCCGCATTCCCTTTTCGGTATCCTTTCCATCCTGATTGTTCGATGAGCCATCCTGCCGGTACTTTAGTCAAACCATCTTCTGCTGGATACCCTGGTAAGGTTGAATGTGCCTCCTTTATCTTATCAAACTGCCCGGTAGGAATAACCGGATTTTTAAAAAAGCTTCCGGCATTGCCGATCACTGCAGGGTCTGGTAGTTTGCTTTGGCGTATTGATATAACCGCATGGCTGACATCATGGATGGTTGGATGATCGATGCCTCTTTCCTTTAGTACATCCTGGATCGCGCCATACGTTGTGTTGAGTTTATGATCACGAGTCAATTGAAGGTTGACACCGGTAATTACATACTTGTCTTTCACGTCCTTCTTAAAAATACTATCCCGGTATCCAAACTTACACTCTTCTTTAAAAAAGACCCGCACCTTTCCTGTCCCGATCTCTACCGCCTGAAGGGAATGAAATACAGATTCCAGTTCGACACCATAGGCTCCGATATTCTGCATCGGTGCCGCGCCCATAGTGCCGGGAATCAAGGATAAATTTTCTACACCACCCAGATCATTACTCAGTGCCCACAAGACGAAGTCATGCCACACTTCACCCGCCGCTACGCCTATGATCGGCTGATCTCCGTCCTCAAGTAAATGGATACCCTTCATCTCTATCCGCAGTACATTGCGATGTATGTCACCGATCGGCAGGATATTACTTCCACCCCCCAGGATCAGTGGCCGCTCAAGGTATTGCACTGCCAGTCTGAGTTCTTCATAATCCTCGACCCGGTACAGGTGATCACATGCAGCCTCTACACCGAAGGTGGTGAAGTCTTTAAGCGATGCGTTGTTGATAAGTTCCAAGAGCGGAAAATTAAAATTAAAATGTGAATTGTGCGATGTGAGTTGTCAATTGTGAGTTGTGAGTCCCACATAAACCGTCAATCGTGAGGTGTAATACGTGAATATAGCCAGGCAAGATATCCAGGATGGCTCAAAATTGCCCCGGCTTTCAAGCCGGGGGTGAAATGCCTGTATGAATTTGGCTTTAGCCAAAAGATAAATCATTCTTGTGGCTAAAGCCGAATCCGTTTTATTTCCGCAACCCCCGGCTAAAGCCGAGGGCAATTAAGTATTTTACTTAAGCCCCTTCAGCCTTTTTAGCTTTTATAGCTGATTGCTTGGTATAAGCATATAAGCCTATAAGCTCATAAGCTTTTTAAATATCAAATTGCAACCGCGCCAGCGCCGCATATAAACCCTCTTCCTTCACACTCAGCTCATCATGGGTTCCCTTCTCTACAATCTTTCCGTCTTCGAGCACATAGATGCAATCCACATTTCGAATCGTAGCCAACCTATGTGCTATGATAATCGCCGTCCTGCCTTCAAGCAAGCGTTCGAGCGCTTCCTGCACCACCTTTTCAGATTCAGCATCGAGGGAGGATGTAGCTTCATCAAGGATCAACACATCAGGATTGCGTAATACCGCACGGGCGATGGCAATACGTTGGCGTTGTCCTCCACTGAGCTTGATACCCCGCTCACCCACGATCGTGTCAAAGCCATCCGGAAATGATTGGATAAAATCAAGGCTGTTGGATGTGCGTGCCGCACTCATCAATTCTTCCTCTGAGGCGCCGGGGTGACCGTAGAGTATATTCTCGCGGATGCTGCCACCAAACAATAATACTTCCTGTGGTACAATAGCATAGACAGATCTGTAGGAGGAGATATCCATGGTTTCGATCGGATTTCCATCCAGGGTAATCTTCCCCTGTTGCCACGGATACAGGC
>DATHZY010000140.1:0-2390 GCA_035458325.1 Saprospiraceae bacterium
TGAGATTATCAACATACCCATGGTTGCCATTCCCATGGTCTGCCAACTGCTGCATCTTATTGTCCATGTAGTTACCTGTACCGAAACCAAGTACAGTCAGGAATACACCACTCTCCCTTTTCTTTTCAATCAGCTTTACCAATTCACCGTTATCGCTAACTCCGACATTGAAGTCACCATCCGTAGCCAGGATGACACGGTTATTGCCGCCTTCAATGAAATGCTCCATGGCTACCGCATACGCTTGCTGAATACCTGCTGCTCCAGCCGTAGACCCTCCCGCGCTCAATTTCTCCAGCGCTGCCAATATTTCTTGCTTCCTGTCACCTGGAGTACTTGGTAATACAAGGCCCGATGAACCTGCATATACCACGATAGCGACACGGTCAATGGCTCGAAGCTGTTCTGTCAATATTTTAAATGAAGCAATCACCAATGGTAATTTGTTAGCTGCATTCATGCTGCCGGACACATCAAGGAGAAATACCAGATTGGAAGCTGGCAAATTTTCTAATGGTATCTCCTTCCCCTGGATACCGATATGAACCAGTTTATGCGCTGTATTCCATGGGCACTTACTCACTTCGGTCACTATAGCAATGGGTTTATCACCCGCAGGCTGGGGATAATCATAGTCAAAATAGTTTACCAGCTCTTCGATACGAATCGCATCCTGAGGAGGTAGCTGATGCTCATTTATAAATCTCCGCATATTGGCATACGAGGCCGCATCTACATCCACTGAAAAGGTGGACAAAGGTTCCTTCTCGGGATCCTGAAAGGTGTTTTCAACGATGAGGCCATAATCCTCACGATTATAGACATCCTGGCTCGTCTTCGGCGCCTGCCCTGGCTTCTCACGCTGAGCCTTTCCTGTGACACGCACCCCATCCAGGTAGTAATCCGAAGTATTTGACCTCGAACCCCTGATTCTTACATTACTACCATCCGTCGTTGAAGCTCCTGCAGTGGTGCCTGCAATGGCATTAATATTTTTAGTAGGCAGGTTGCGTATTTGCTCTGCGGTCATAATCCCGCCTTGGGTAGTATTGTCCTGCTCTACCAAAGGAACTTTATAAGCTTTAATATGAACAGCATCCAGCATGACGCCGGACTTAAGCACAACGACCACTGAATCCTTTCCAACAATATCAACACGCTGCATCTCCATCCCGGTGTAACTGACGTCAAGGAAATGACAGGAATCAGGAATCATTATTGAAAATCTGCCTTCAAGGTCCGTTTGTGTCCCCGTGCCGGCACACATGGAGACCACATTTGCAAAAATGATGGGTCTGTTTGTTTTGTCAACGACAAGACCTTTAATCGTTCTGGTTGATGCTACCTGCATGTTGACGGGTAACGCTTGTGATGAAAAAATAAAAGCGAGTAAGAGTAGAAGATTTTTCATGATCGTAGGATTTAATTCAGGTGAAAACAAATAAGAAATGATTGAAGAAGTAAAGGCAAACAATTATCGCTGCCTTCTACTGCTTGTGACATCAGGTCTTTCACTAAACCATCCAGATATATCTGTAACTCGCGCGTCTGAAGGATAGACACGGGAAAAGATACAGGCCCCTATCACTTTATCCTGAACACCTCAATGACAAACAACATAATTCCCTCGTCAGTCGTTTTAACCGAAACCGAAACCCATTTCCAATGAAGCATAAAATCTTCACCATCACACAGCTTCATCTTTTCATCAATTACAATGCAACTATCTATCATACCTTCCTGGATATTGTGAGGTGCCCCTTAGTTGCCATCAATGGCCTGAACATCCTGAACTTTTCTATTCTCAATACAGGGTACTTAAATGAGAATACGTTATCCGTGTACACTGTGAGGGCTAATTCATTTAATTCCTATATTTAAAGGTTATTTGTTTATCCACACTTAATCACTTCTAAATGAAAACCCTCTTACTCCTTGCTGCTATTGCTACCCTCATCTGTTGCAAACAACAATCTCAACCTGCACCCGCAGAAGAATTGAGACCTGTTGCTGTCCGGATTGATTCTCTTAATGCCATTTTTGTGGCCGCCTGGAACAAGAAGGATTCTTCAGCGATCATGTCAACGATGGCGATAGACGCTGTCGTCATGAATGATTCCCTGATCCACGTGGGCAGAGATGCGATTGCAAGAAACTGGGTCAGCGGTGGTGTCAAGGTCCTGAGCAACGTAGCAACGAAATCATCTATCCAGAAAGCAAGTGGCGACCTCGCCTATGATGGAGGTACCTACACACTGGATCTCACCATACCCAATGGCCCCGTACTCAAGGAGCGTGGCAATTATTCCCTGGTTTGGACACGGCAACCAGACCAGCAGTGGTTGCTGACACTGGTACATATCGAGGATGTTACAAGGTTGCCAGATGTC
>DATHZY010000141.1:0-11621 GCA_035458325.1 Saprospiraceae bacterium
AATCGGGGCAGGTCGCATCGGTGACTATGATGTCTGTGTCAAAACCAATAGGGCAACAGACACCTCCGCCGCAATTGATCGTGATCGCTTCACCACTCATGCTGAGTAATATATGGGTGGGATTTGCAATATCGCCCGTCAGCCAGACAATGCTATCCAAGCCGCTGGCAACAAGCAGGTCGAGATTGATTGTATTGCTGCATCCAATGTCTTCTATCACTCCTCCATCCGTGCAACAAGATGACCAGCTCCAATTGCCGGTAATACTTGGTGGACCACCGGAAAATTCACCTGGATCATCCTGGACGGAAACATAGGCTGTTGGCGGAAGGCAATTCGTTTCAAATTCCATGGATCCACCTGTCCCACTATTTCCTACATCAGCGATCAGGAATAGACTTACAAGATTAGTATTCAAGTCCTGATAGAGAAATAAGACCAGTCCATTGGAAAGTTCAAGCCCGGTATTCGCACTTGATATCAAAGGCGAACCATAACTATAAAAAGCAGTTGCTGATTCGTTACCCAATAAGGCAGAAATCGGATAAGTGGATCCACCTTGTGTGATAGAACAATTACAATCCACGACGGGAAGATTTGCTGTTTTTTCAACTGCCTTGATATCCCGAAAGTTGGTTGCAGGGAAAAAACCTGCAAGCGCTAACAAGGCATATAAGGGAGCCAGCAAATGGTGCATAAGCCAGTTTGTGTAAGTATTATAAAGGGGGCCTGTAAATGGCAAAACCGAAAAAATATAAACGTGCTGGTATCCCTGAGGTGTTACCAAAGATAGCACGGAAATCAACAATAAAACACTAGCTATTATCTGATAGGAATATAATCTCTTACATGTCATCATCCAATTTTAATCGAATATTTGAGGGTACTGCTGAGCAGCATTCAGGAAAATTCCAGAGACAATGGAGGGTTCTAAAAGCCTGATCAAGATGGTCATGAAAGTATCTCCGGATTTGATTCTAACCAGGAATAAACTTTTTTTTTGAGGCTAAATAGCTGCCAGTCTGGAGGTTATCCCAATATTAAAAGATAAAAGGGTCTTATTATTTGTTTGGATTGAATCTAAATAATACCTTCGCCCTTATCAGTTAATCAAACAAGACGAAGTTTCATGAGATCCCTGTTGATCGCCCTCTTCACTACCTTCCTGATCGTATCCACCGATGCCCAGCGTGGTGCGGTGACCGGTAAAATATTCATGTCAGATAGTGTTACGTTGCTCCCCGGCGCAAATATCTTTATTGAAAAATCAGGTTCTGGAACTTCTACAAACGGTCGCGGAAATTATCTGCTGGATGGAATTCCATATGGTACGTATGAACTGGTAGTTTCCTACATCGGATATGTCACTATCCGTAAAGAGATAGACATTCATTCCAGCGATACACTTGTCTATCACTTTTTCCTGACCGAGTCCATCGCCACATTGGGCGAAGCTGTTGTCATGACGCAGGGAACAGGTGGATTAAAGGAAATACCTGGTTCTGTACACTACATTACACCAAAAGAAATTGAGAAATTTAATTACACAGACATCAACCGCACCTTGCGCACGGTGCCGGGCATCAATATCCAGGAAGAAGATGGATTTGGGCTGAGACCGAATATTGGTTTACGCGGTACCGGGGTGGAAAGGAGTTCCAAAATCACCATTATGGAGGATGGAGTCCTCATGGCTCCCGCTCCGTATGCGGATCCGGCAGCCTATTACTTTCCAACGATAGGAAGAATGCAAGGAGTGGAAATCCTTAAGGGAAGTTCACAAATAAAGTATGGACCGTTTACCACAGGAGGCGCCATCAATCTGATCTCCACACAGATTCCAACTGAATTTTCAGGTAGGATTAATCTTATCGGAGGTAGCTATGGCGGCACTAACCTGCACGCCTTTGCAGGCAACTCACACAAGAATATTGCTTATCTCGTTGAGGGCTTTCAATATGGTTCGCAGGGCTTTAAGGAATTGGATGGTGGCGGAAAAACCGGCTTTGATAAAAGGGATTACCTGGCAAAGGTCAGGTTCAATACAAACACAGAAGCTAAAACGTATCAATCCTTGACATTTAAAATTGGAAAAGCATCAGAGACTTCGCATGAAACTTACCTCGGTCTCACGGAGGATGATTTCCATCAGGATCCGTATCGTCGATATGCGGGTTCACAGAAAGACCTGATGGAAACAGAACAAAGCCAGTTTTCAGCAACCCATTTTATCAACTTATCCAGATCATTCCATATCACCACAACAGCCTATAGGACTGATTTTTCAAGAAACTGGTATAAGGTTGATAATGTTACTGATAACTCAGGCGTAAAGACATCTATCAGTAAAGTGCTTGAAGATCCGGCAAGCCACCAGGAATCTTTTTCGATCCTGACGGGTGTAAGCAATTCCAATCTTAATGCGCTTGCCGTCAGGGCCAACAACCGATCCTATTATGCGCAGGGTATTCAAACCGTCCTTGATTTCAACTTTCTCACTAATGATATCTCCCATGACATTAACATTGGCTTTCGATATCATACGGATGAAATCGATCGTTTTCAGTGGGATGATCTCTATGCCATGAACAATGGCGTCATGACCCTGACTACTGCAGGTGTCCCGGGCACAGAAAGTAATCTGATAAAATCTGCTAAAGCATTTGCATCCTACATTCAATACAGATTAAAACACGGTCGGTTTACAGTCATTCCTGGTATACGGTATGAAAACATATCCTTGAATGAAAAGAACTATGGAAAAAGTGATCCTGAACGGAACGGAACAAACCTGAAGGAAAGCATGAACCATGTGGGTGTTTTCATTCCTGGTATCGGCATTGATTATCAATATTCAAACTACCTGAGTGGATTCATTGGTATTCATAAGGGATTTTCACCACCGGGTGTAAAGGATGAAACACTTCCGGAAAACAGCGTCAATTATGAGTTGGGCTTTCGATACAACCGGAATGCACTTTCAGGCCAGGTAGTTTTATTCTTTAATCATTACACCAATTTATTAGGTGCGGATCTGTCAGCAACAGGGGGCACTGGTAGTGGGGATTTATTCAATGCGGGGGAAGTAAATGCAAATGGGGTTGAATTTATGATGGCCTATGACCTCCTATCCTTCAGGCACCAGACAAAATTCATCCTGCCGCTGACCATTGCCTACACGTATACGAATGCTGTCTTTCAGAATTCATTTGTCAGCACATTTGAAGATTGGGGTACTGTGACAGAAGGGGACCAATTTCCTTATCTGGCGCAGAATCAACTGACGGCAGGCATCAGCCTAGAGCATGCAAAATTTGGCATCAACCTGAGCAGCCGTTACATGGATGAAATGCGCACAAGTCCCGGACAGGGAACCATACCTTCTAATGAAAAAACAGATTCATACCTCGCGTTTGACGCTAGTGCATTTTACAATTTCCATTCCAACATATCTGTTTTCACCAACGCCACCAACTTCACCAACCAGGTGTATAATGTGGCGAGACGACCTGCAGGCCTCAGGCCTGGTATGCCTTCATCTTTTAATGTTGGACTTAAGGTGAACTTCTAAAAGCAAAGGTTAAAAACTAATTACCCAACAAGGCACTCAGCTTATCAATATCCAGTTTAGTGGCAAATGCAAGTTCTTCCTGCTCTGTGGCAAACCCTTTCAGATTGATTGTAATCAAGGTCTGGCTCAAAGGAATCTGAAGTTCAGTAGACCGAATCTTCTTTGAGGCTCCGTCATCATAGTAATCATCCATTTCAGACTTGAGAATGGCCCTCCGTGTGCCTACCCGAACACTCTTATAGCCATCCCCCAGCATAGCGGGGTTTGACATGAACATATTGATCGAGGCCAGCATCGGTGAATTCGCTAGGATCTGCACTTCAGCTTCATTCTCCTTTTTGGAAGGATGACTGTAGTTTTTCACAATAGACATACCGCCGCCCATCATGCCCATGGCTCCGGCATTGACCTCTGCGTCGCCATCGGATTTGAGACCATTGATTTCAGCCGGTAAGGCTTCCCCGATCTGCAGGGCGATGATGTTGTTGATATCATTGATGGCGTCCTGCAGACTAAGTTGTGCCTGCTGGTAATTCTTCTCGGCGAGGAATTGCTGAGCTTCCTTGATGAATGTTTCAGCCTGGGATTGGGCATGCACACCAAAACCAGCCAGCATACATACGATACTTACAAGAATAGATTTCATGATTCTAGATTTAAAATTTCACAATAAATATACGGCAAAATCAGGATGCTACCGTGAATAGAAAAATCCCGGGGTGGTTCAGTCCACCATCAGTTCGTTAATAAATGACTGACCTGAGCCTCTTTATCAGGCTTTAACTTTCTTACCTTGTACGCTATTGGAGAAACCACCTGCACCTATGCATACCTTCCGAAAATATTCGCTTCTTATCTGGCTGCCTGTCCTGTTTTTCACTCCGCTCCAGGGTCAGCAAAAGCAACTCTATATCGCCAATGACGATCATACCGATTATTTCTGGACTGCGGATGACGTGACATACCGCAATGCATTTATCAACCAGCTTGACTATTATATCGGATTGATGGAAACACAAAACGATACCCTACCATATGAATTTCAGCACCGGTATAATTGTGACAACTCCCTTTGGGTGTACGAATATGAAAAGGCGAAATCTGGTGCAGATTTTAATCGTCTTATTGACAAAATGAAGAGTGGACATATCACCGTGCCATTCAATCCACTTGTTCCGGTATATGGAGGCCAGAATGCTGAAATCGCCCTGCGGGGGATGTACTATGGTGGATACCTGGAGCGTAGATACGGCATTGATATCGACCTGGCGGTGATGATGGAAAATCAAACATTACCATTGGGCATCAGCAGTCTCTGGGCAGGAGCCGGTGCAAAATATAGCTGGAAAGGGGTATGCAGCTGCGCTTCACCCTACCTCAACTATCATGACCGGGAGCATGAGGTCTATTATTCCAAAGGCAGGGATGGTAATGGTGTACTTATGAAATGGTATGATCTCATCACCAACCAGCATCTGGGAGGATATGCTGAATGCAGGTATCCCAATGAGGCCATAGCCGACCTGAGTGAAAAGTGCAATACGCCAAAGTATCCTTTCCATGTAGCAGGTGCATTTGGCTATGGATGGGACGACCTGGAAAATTATCTTGATTTCTTTCCACAGCGGGCGAGGCAAAACACAAACGCTACGCAACAAGTCATTGTATCTAATGAAATAGATTTCTTTGAAAAATTCGTGGGCGAGTACCACAATTCCATTCCCACGCAGTCAGTATCGTTCGGAAATGACTGGGATCTCCTTGTGGCGACCATGGCTAAAGTATCCGGAGATGTCAAGTATTCCTCTGCCCGATTGAGGACAGCCGAAGCTATGGCTACTCTTGTTGCACTGAAGGATACCAGTTTTGCAAGCGACCTGGTGGAAGAAAAAGAACTCGCCTGGATGTCGCTCGGCAAATATTATGATCACGACTGGACTGCTGACGGGCCTGTCTCCAGCGAAAGGGCGCAGTTTCAACGCGACATGGAAGCCAATTTTACTTCTTATGTAGATACCCTCTATGACCGGGCTACTAAAGCACTTGGTGATCAGATCATACATAGCGGCAATGCACAGCGCTATTATGTCTTCAATCCACTCAGTTGGTCAAGGACTGATATTGCAGACATACCCTATACAGGCAGTCTGCCAGTTGCGGTCTACGATGTTGAAACGCAGGAAGAAGTTCCCACCCAATTCATTCACAAATCAGGGGTTCAATATGTACGAATCCTTGCCACTGATGTTCCAGCGGTTGGTTACAAGGTATATCAACTTGATTTAACACTGCCGACTGATCTTTCATTAGCCATCAGCTTTACGGACAGCACCTATGAAAATAACTTCTTCGCACTATCGATTACGCCCAATGGAACTATCACAAGTTTCAAGGATAAGCGGCAAAACAACTTTGAATATAATGGTGGTAACGCCTTGAATGATTTCCAATCCGGGGATCCATCCTCGGGAAGTCAAGTCATTTGGGAGACACCGGGCCCCGTTTCCGGCACAGTCAGTTGTAATAGTAATAGTCCGTATCCGCACACTACGGAAATCACCTTCTACAGGGATGTTCCAAGAATTGACATTACAAATCACCTCCGGTCAAACCCGGGTAACCAGGCAACCACTTTCAGCTTTCCAATAAACGTTGATAACCCTGTGGTCTGGCATGAGGAAATCGGAGCGGTCATCAAAGCCAAACTGGAAGTAAACGGAGGCCACTATGCGAATCAAAATGCGCGATACGACTGGCAAACGGCCAATCACTTTGTACATATTGGAAATGAGTCAAGAGGTATGACCATTTCAAACCAGGGGTCACATTTCTTTAAGCTGGGGGAAAGTACCATTGAGGCCCTGGATGAAAGTAGTCATAATGTGAAATTCCTTGCTTCCGGTAAAGTGGCCTACGGGAGCATAGGCATTAATAATCAAGGTGGCGACACCTCATTCCTCTACAAATACGCATTACAACCCCATATCGGAGATTTCGATCAAACCGCATCAATGAAGATGGCGATGGAACATCAGCATCCTTTTGCTACTGGCCTCGTGGGCGGAGGGAACGATTACCCGGAAACAACCTTTAGCTTATTATCCATATCCGATCCCGATGTATTGTTATGGGCTTTAAAACCAGCCGAAGAAGGTGCAGCGAAAGGAGTGATCGCCAGGGTCTGGAACCAGGCTGCAGAAAGTAACTTCATGATTGATGGCACAATGCCAATAACAAGCGCCATGCATACTTCACATGTGGAAACGGATATCAGCCCTGTCTCCGTCTCGAATGCGAATCTTGACGGAACCATTGGCGACCAGGAAATGAAGACATACAGGATATTTTTTCAAGACTCTGTTATAACGTCTGCTGGATTTGTTGTATCGTCACCATGGACGCATTTCCGAGTTCAACCAAATCCGGCCAGGGATATCGTGAAGATATACGCCAAAGATATTGCTGACGGAAAACTTACAATAACCCTGATCAACAATGTGGGTCAACAAGTCAGAAAAAGTGAGGTCAACTACTCCAGCGAAAACCCTGAAATAGAGTATTCCCTGAATGGGATACCCTCTGGAATTTATTTCCTGACCATTCATTGCGATAGCAGAAGCGAGACCTTTTCCATAATTGTGCAATAGTATAAGATCGGGGCCATTACACAAAGAGGATATCAGCAAGTTTAAAATTCGATTAACGACCCTCCCAGTAAATCTTTATTCAGAAATACACCTACATGATTGACAATATAAAAATTACCAATACACAGATTCTGTCAGACAACTGGTATCTCCTCAAAAAGGTAACATATACCTATACCAAGCCAGATGGGTCTGTGCATGTGCAAAGCAGAGAAGCGTATGATCGTGGAAACGGCGCGGCCATTTTATTGTATAACACGGTGCATGGGACGGTAATCCTGACCAGGCAATTCCGGTTACCCACCTACATCAACGGCAATTCTACGGGCATGATGATTGAGGCATGTGCAGGGTTGCTGGACATGGAGAATCCGGAACAATGCATTGTACGGGAAACGGAAGAAGAAACCGGCTATACTGTCAAAGCGGTACAAAAAGTATTTGAAGCATACATGTCGCCCGGGTCGGTAACTGAAATTCTATATTTCTTTGTTGCGGAATATGACGCCCATATGAAGACCAGTAAAGGCGGAGGGGCAGCACATGAAGAGGAAAATATTGAAGTACTTGAAATTAAAATGGATGAGGCTATGCAGATGATTTCGGATGGGCGCATCCGGGATGGCAAGACCATCATGTTGTTACAGTATCTGCGATTGAATTCTCTTGTATAACTACTTTCAACACATGGACCTAAAAGAAAAATATGGCACCCTGGCCCTAATTGCCGGTGCTTCCGAAGGAATCGGTGCAGCTTACGCACATCATCTTGCTGCGTCAGGCATTAACCTGGTGTTGATTGCCAGGCGAAAGGAACCACTGGAACAGTTTGCAACCGAACTTACGACCCGATATAGCATTGAGACCATTTGTATCCAGGAAGATCTTGCGGAGCCGGATGCTGCTGAACGGATTACGCAACATATCAAGGCCTATGAGATCAATCTGTTCATCTATAATGCCGGTAATTCCTATATAGGCAAGTTTGAAGAACAAACCTGGAAAGTACACAAGGACATTGCGATGACCAATATGCTCACTCCTTTACAACTGGTGCACAGTATAGCCCCTGATATGCTAAAGCGTGGTAAAGGAGCGATCGTCCTCATGGCTTCCCTTGCGGGATTTCAAGGCACTCCTTTCATTGCAACTTATGCAGCAACTAAGGCATTTGATCAGATCCTGGCTGAAGGGTTGTGGTATGAATGGAAAAATCGGGGCATCGATGTCATCGCATGTTGTGCCGGTGCTACTTCAAGTCCCAACTTCATCAACACCAATCCAGGCAAACAACACTTCATGGCTCCCAAAGTCCAAAAGCCAGAAGAGGTAGTTGCTGAATGCTTCAAGCGTCTTGGTACAACGCCTTCCTTCATCACTGGTCGCGCTAATAAGGTGGCTAGCTTCTTTATGCAAAGGGTTCTTTCACGTAAAAAGTCGGTGACGACCATGGGTGAAACGACGAAGAAAATGTATAGTATTTAGGCGAAGGCTGAGGCTGAGGCGAAGAATTTGAAATCGCTTATGTAGCACTAGAAAATATTTCAAAAAAAAATCATAGAATTAAGCCCCTAGAAAACTGATTACCGATTACTGATTACTGATTACTGATTGCTTTTTTTCCCCTCTTACTCTCTCACTCTCTCACTCTCTCACTCTCTTACTCTCTTACTCTCTCACTCTCTCACACATTGAGTACCCCAAAAGCAACAAGCGCAGCTACAAAAATAGCTCCATAACCAATGATGACGTGCCTTCGCATCTCTTTACTACTCGCCCAGAGTGCGATCGCAAACTTCGCTACCGTATTGGCAAGTGTCGCCAGCAGGATGGCATTCTGCGCGGTGATGACTGATATGGATACCGAAGACATCTTCGATATAGAAATTGTAATCGCATCCACATCGGACAATCCGGCAATACCGGTGGTGATATAGATTCCCTCATTGCCGAGATAATCATTTGCATAGCTGATCACCAACAGGATCGCAACGTACAAGACCCCAAACCATAATGCATTCGTTAGCTCCAGCGGTTTTCCCAATGGCAGGCTTTCTTCGTTCCCATTGGTCTTTTTGTCTTTTACATAAAAATAGATTGTCGCCCCTGCTGCAGCAACAAACATAATACCCAGCGGCAGCATCAATCCGGTTAGTAGGGATTTGTTAAAAAGAAATACCCATAGGAATACCCTTACCACCATAATGGTACAGGCTGCCAGGATGGCTGAAGTATAGAGCGCATTTAATGTGCTTTGTTCCTTGCTCTTTTTGGAAAACACCCAGGTGACCATCGTGCTGGATACCAGTCCTCCGATAATCCCCGTCAGCAGGATTCCTTTATTGGCACCCAACACACGCATGAGCACGTACCCTAAAAAGCCAACTCCTGAAGTCAATATGACTACCAATCCGATTTCACGTGGATTGATGACTTCATAAGGTCCATAGTTCTCATCCGGCAGGAATGGAAAAATCAGCAGCGCGATGACGACAAACCGGACCAGTGCGTAGATTTCTTCCTGCGTGATTCGGCCGATCATATTCATCAACTGCATCTTTGTTGACAACATGACCAGCACGATGACGGTAATCATGAGGCTTATTTCTATATACCCTAGAAAGGAAAGGGCCCCAAGCAGCAGCGTCATCAATGCCGCCAACTCCGAGGTGCTTCCGATATCTCCCTTCATGGATGTGATCCAGTAAGAAATAGCGGTGAGCGCCATCACGGCCAGGATAATGACCGCAAATATCCAGGGTGATAAAAGGAAATGCAGGGCAGCCCCTGTGAATCCCATCAGGGCCAGCAGCACAAAAGTCCGGATCCCAGCGAATATGTGTTCCTTCTTGATCAGGGCAGAATGCTCCCGCTCCAGGCCCAACAACAAGCCAATCCCGCATGCCACAAGCAGGCGGATCAACAAATCCAGCTGGGTTACCTGAAAATCAAGGGTATCTATGATATAATGGTCCATTCCTTCTTAATCCAATACTTCTGTATCTAAACCCGTGCCATACCTGCAGTAAAGCACTCCTAAGTTAGGGCTTTCGGACCACGTCGGGAAAAGACATTTATAGGATTTTCCCTAAACCGAAATAGGTCTGCGTGGTTTATATGTCATATCTTAATACAATGAATCCAGAACAATACGACTCCCTCCTCCAGGCCATTGAAGCGCTGCGCAAGCAAGGATACACCGAAGACTTTAATCTCAAGTCAAATTGCCTTGACTGCCGGGATAATACCATCCAGCTTCACCCCCATGATTTTGACATCGACAAGGTATTCCGCTTTTACGGCCCTTCAGATGTAGACGATGAAAGTATCCTCTATGCAATCTCTTCTGAAAAATTTGACCTGAAAGGAATTCTGGTCAATGGCTACGGCGTGAGTTCAGATCCGCTGACGCAGGAGATGGTGGCGAAACTGGCATAGAGCATAGGGCAAAGGGTTCATAATTCTATGCTCCTGCAGTGAAATAAGTATGTCATTCTTAATCGACAAATCATAACTCCCCTCTCTTCAGAAAATCATTTTCGTACGACATTTCTTTTTTAAAAAGAGAGGGGTGGGGGGTGAGTTATAGAAAAAATCCCCTCGCCTTAAGCAATCATGTGTCGTATTGAAAATCATACCTCCCCGGGGTTTCCATGTGGCAGGATGAGCAATGCGGAACAAAGGGGGCGGGGGCAAAATCAAATGTGTACCGCAGATATCCTGATAAAAAGGGCTGGAGGGTGAGTTATGTGTAAGATCATATCGCCCCTCTCTTTAGAAAATATTTCGCCTACCGCAGATCACTCGACAAAAAGAAAGGGGCAGGGAGTGAGTTATGCAGCAACAGTTTAACTACCTGATTTGCCGCTTTAATTACATTTTGCCTGTTTTCGATTGCCCGGCTGGAGACAATTTTGTATCTTTAGAAACATCTGGCGCTATCTCCCCAATAACCAAACCGTGCCAGGCTCGCATTATGAAAAAACAGCCTTCATTTCAGGTATGGCTCCAATGCGCCATCGTTCTGCTTTCCTTCTCCTCTCTGCAAGCCCAATGGGAATTTATCGGTAGTCCGGAGACGGGTCATCCATTGCATTATGCGTATAGTACAGAACGCATGTATATGGTTAGCAAGGCGGGCCTGTTTTATTCGGAAAATGAAGGGAACAGCTGGAACAATATTCCCCTGCCTGACAGCATCATATTCTTCAACAAGATCTATGAACAAAATGGCAGTTTATATCTGGTCAACAGTAATGAAAACTGGTATCCCGACATTTATAGTACGGCTTATAGATCCGACGATAATGGACAAACATGGAAAAGTATATATCCACCTGGTTTTGATCCTATCTCTGGTTGGGAACTTAAACCAGCGATCAAAGGAGATACAGTTGTCTATG
>DATHZY010000142.1:0-5516 GCA_035458325.1 Saprospiraceae bacterium
GGCCTGGCACTCGATGTAAAATTTGATTGATTTTAATTCTATTCTTAATACAGCTATAGACTATGTCTCTTAAAAAGAAGCACGTCAAACAGAAGCAATTTTTTCGCAGTATCTCTCTGAGCCTGTCATCTCCGGATGATATATTGGAGCGTTCATACGGCGAAGTGCTGAAGCCGGAAACAATCAACTATCGTTCCTATAAGCCGGAACGTGACGGATTGTTTTGCGAAAGGATCTTCGGTCCTGTCAAGGACTTCGAATGTTACTGCGGTAAGTACAAGCGTATTCGTTACAAAGGAATCGTCTGTGATCGTTGTGGGGTAGAAGTAACAGAAAAGAAAGTACGTCGTGAGCGCATGGGCCACATCAAGTTGGTGGTGCCTGTCGTCCACATCTGGTTTTTCAAATCACTGCCAAACAAGATTGGTTATATCCTCGGCCTATCATCCAAGAACCTGGAATCGATCATTTACTACGAAAGATATGTAGTGATCAAGGCTGGGGTCAAGGCAGATGATGGTGTTGACATGATGGACTTGCTCACGGAAGAAGAATACTTCGATGTATTGGATACCCTTCCTGAAGGCAACCAAATGCTCGACGATGCGGATCCAAATAAGTTTATCGCCAAGATGGGTGCAGAAGCTGTTTTTGATCTGCTCGCCAATATCGACCTGAAGAAATTATCAGATAACCTTCGTCACCAATCCGCCACTGAAACTTCTCAGCAGAGAAAGTCAGAAGCCTTGAAGAGGTTGCGTGTTGTGGAAGCCATCCGAGAAGGAAACATGCATACGGAAAACCGTCCGGAGTGGATGGTCATCCAATATTTACCTGTCATTCCACCAGAACTTCGTCCGCTCGTTCCCCTGGATGGAGGACGTTTTGCGAGTTCTGACTTGAATGACTTATACAGAAGGGTCATCATCCGTAACAACCGTCTCAAGAGACTTCTTGAGATCAAGGCACCTGAGGTCATCCTTCGCAATGAGAAGCGGATGCTGCAGGAAGCGGTTGACTCCTTGTTTGACAACTCCCGTAAATCAAATGCTGTAAAAGCAGAAGGTGGTCGCGCACTCAAGTCATTGAGTGATATCCTGAAGGGGAAACAAGGTCGTTTCCGTCAGAACCTTCTTGGTAAGCGTGTTGACTACAGTGGTCGTTCGGTGATCGTGGTTGGTCCTACCTTGAAGCTTCACGAATGTGGACTTCCAAAGGGTATGGCCGCTGAGTTGTTCAAGCCATTTATCATCAGGAAACTGATAGAAAGAGGTATCGTCAAAACCGTAAAGTCAGCGAAGAAATTAGTTGACCGGAAAGAACCGGTGATTTGGGATATCCTCGAAAACATTTTGAAAGGTCATCCGGTATTGTTAAACCGGGCTCCGACACTTCACAGACTTTCCATACAGGCATTCCAGCCACAATTGGTGGAAGGAAAAGCAATACAGCTTCACCCACTCGTTTGTACAGCGTTCAACGCTGACTTTGACGGTGACCAGATGGCCGTTCACGTTCCATTGGGACAGGCGGCTATCCTGGAAGCACAGTTACTGATGCTTGCTTCTCACAACATGCTCAATCCACAGGACGGATCTCCGGTGACACTTCCTTCACAGGACATGGTACTCGGACTCTATTACCTGACAAAGGAACGCAGGTCAGAGAACGGTACCAAAGTACAGGGTGAAGGCAAAACGTTTTATAGTTCAGAAGAGGTGGTGATTGCCCATAATGAAGGCAAGCTCGATCTCCATGCATTGATAAAGGTCAGGACCCGTGTTCTCGATGAGAACGGTAACATGGTCAATAAGCTGATTGAAACAACCACCGGAAAAGTACTCTTCAATGAAGTAGTACCGGAATCAGTGCCCTATATTAACATCTTGCTGACCAAGAAGAACCTTCGGAAAGTCATTGGTGATATTCTCACCAGAACTAACTTCCCAAGAACAGCACAGTTCCTTGATGATATTAAGGATCTTGGATTTAGCTGGGCGTTCCGTGCAGGATTGTCATTCAAGCTCGGTGACCTGATTACCCCTTCTATCAAGGAGGAGACATTGAAAGCAGCGCAGGATGATGTGGATGAGGTTTTCGCTAACTACAACATGGGTCTGATCACTGAAAACGAGCGTTACAACCAGACGATCGACAAGTGGACATATGCGGACAATAAGATCACCGAAAGCCTGATGAAGGAGCTTTCCCAGCACGATCAGGGATTCAACTCCGTATTCATGATGTTGGACTCCGGTGCGAGAGGTTCTAAAAACCAGATCAAGCAGCTTTGCGGATTGAGAGGGTTGATGGCTAAGCCACGGAAATCAGGGGATACAGGAAGAGCGGTTATTGAAAACCCGATCCTCTCTAACTTCCTTGATGGATTGAGTGTACAGGAATACTTTATCTCTACGCACGGTGCCCGTAAGGGTCTTGCGGATACAGCGCTCAAGACAGCGGATGCGGGTTACCTTACCCGTCGTCTCGTGGATGTTGCGCAGGATGTAGTGGTCATGGAAGAAGATTGCGAAACACTACGTGGTATCGAAACTTCTGCATTGAAAGACAATGAGAAAATCATTGAGAGCCTTGCCTCAAGGACACAGGGCAGGTATTCACTGTATGACATCCTTCATCCGGTAACCGATGAATTGATCGTCGGCGCAGGCGAGTATATCACAGAAACGATTGCAGAGCGTATTGAAGATATCGGTATTGAAAAAGTAACGATTCGTTCAGTACTCACCTGTGAAAGCAAGCGTGGTACATGTGCAAAATGTTACGGTAAAAACCTGGCGACCGGTCGTATTGCTGAAATGGGCGATGCTGTCGGAATTATATCTGCGCAGAGTATTGGTGAGCCTGGTACACAGCTTACCCTTCGTACGTTCCACGTCGGTGGTATTGCCTCTCTTTCCAAAAAGGAATCAGAGTTGGCTGCCAAGTTTGATGGTGTGGTAGAGTTTGAAGATATGCGTACGGTGAAGTATGAAGATGAAGACGGAAAACAAGAAGTGGTTATTTCAAGGTCAGGTGAAGTTAAAATCACCGATCCGGAAGGCGGCCGCGTGTTTGTCTCTCACCACATACCATATGGTGCGAAGATCATGGTGAAGGATAAGCAGAAAATTCGCCGCGGTGACATGATATGTCACTGGGATATTTTCAATGCGGTGATTATCTCTGAGTTCCCTGGTATTATTAAATACGATTCTATCGAAGAGGGTGTAACCTTCAGGACTGAACGTGATGACCAGACCGGATACGAAGAGAAAGTAATCATTGAATCCAAGAACAAGAAGAAAATACCTTCCATCAGTATCGTCACGAAGGATGGTGAGGAGCTGCGTAACTACAACCTTCCGGTAGGGTCGTACATCAATGTATCTGATGGTGATGAAATCACTGCCGGTAAGATCATTGGTAAGATCCCTCGGAAGACGAGTCAGATCCAGGATATCACGGGAGGTCTGCCACGGGTAACTGAATTATTCGAGGCACGTAATCCTTCCAACCCTGCTGTTGTTTCTGAAATCGACGGTGTGGTTAAGTTTGGCAGCATCAAGCGGGGTAACCGTGAGATGTATGTTGTTGATGAAAAGACAGATCAGAACCGTAAGTACCTGATTGGACTTTCGAAGCACTTACTGGTACAGGAAGGTGACTTTGTCCGCGCGGGTATGGCCCTTTCTGATGGATCTATTGCACCTGGCGATATCCTTGCAATCAAGGGCCCGTTTGCAGTTCAATCCTATCTCGTCAATGGTATCCAGGAAGTATATCGTTCGCAAGGTATTGCGATCAATGACAAGCACATCGAGGTGATTGTACGCCAGATGATGCGTCGTGTATTGATCGTGGATCCGGGAGATACCAGTTTCCTCCAGGGTGAATCAGTAGATCGTCATGATTTCTTTGAAGAGAATGACCTGATCTATGATCGTAAGGTGATTACGGATCCGGGAGATTCTAAAAAATACAATGCAGGTGGCGTTGTTTCCTTACGCCAGATCCGGGAAGAAAACTCATTCCTGAAACGTAATGATCAGAAGATCATGGAGTTCAGGGATGCGGTTGCAGCCACTTCCAGTACGATGTTGCAGGGGATCACGAGGTCTTCACTTGGAACGAAGAGCTGGATTTCAGCAGCTTCCTTCCAGGAGACGACCAAAGTACTCAGCACAGCAGCGATTGCCGCCAAACGGGATGATCTGCAAGGCTTGAAAGAAAATGTGATTGTTGGAAAACGAATTCCTGCAGGTACAGGTGCCTTCAAATATGAAACAATCCTTGTCAAGTCAAAGGACGGTGAAGAGTATGTGGAGCGTTTGTATGATGATGAAAATTGATAGCAAGGAGCAAGGAGCAAGGAGAGAATTGAAATGGCTCTATAGCTTCATGATCTAGTAGCGGAATATAAGAAAGGCAGGTTTTTTACCTGCCTTTTTTATTGCTATCCTTTTCTCAATGCTGTCTGTCGAAGGAGATATTTTCCAATGAGATCAAATTCTACATTGACCTCATCGCCTTCAAGGAGATGTTTGAAATTGGTGTGTTCAAAAGTGTAGGGGATAATGGCTACATCAAAGGCATCCGGATACAGATTGGCCACGGTAAGGCTGACTCCATTCAGACAGATAGATCCGTGGGGGATAACCAGACCCGCATATTCCTTTGGAAGATTGAATTGAATTTTCCAACTGCCTGCCAGGTCTTCAATGCGTATGCACTTGATCGTCGTGTCCACATGACCTTGTACCAAATGTCCATCCAGCAGGGTAGTGGGGGTAATCGATTTTTCCAGGTTCACGACATCCCCTACTTTCAATAGGGCGAATGTTGTTTTCGAAAGTGTTTCCCGTACCACTTCAACATCGTATGCTCCATCGTTTATCCCAACGACCGTCAGGCAAATGCCATCATGGGCAATACTCTGATCAATGGTCAGATCATCCGCTAAATGCGAAGCAATGGTAAATCGTTTGGTAGAGCCCATGTGCTGAATGGCGCGCACCGTACCCATGGATTTTATAATACCTGAGAACATTTAGGAATTCGTAGAAGGTGAATCACAAAGATACGATTGTGGAATTCGATGGGATTAACCCCGGATCAATTCAATATATCCGGATAGGACGATTGGTGTCTGGTTCTGGCTTTCGTATGCTTCACAGGTGTAATAATAAACACCGTCGGATACCTCTTTACCTGCGTGGTTGCCACCGTTCCAGTTGATCTGAGGATCCGTGGTCGTAAAGACCAATTGTCCCCAGCGATTGAACACATTGAAGTTGATCGTTTCAATAAATCTGGAGCGGAAGGGTGTAAAGAGATCATTCTGACCATCACCATTGGGTGTGAAAGCATTCGGCAATTCAAATACCGGACAGTTGTCTACGCAAACTGGCGGTGAAGGAGCACTTTGGTTCCCTATGAAATCAACAGCGACAACGGAATAACAACCAGCTATTTTTTCTCCTGGTTTATGTTCGAAGGTATCACCGGGCTCATCA
>DATHZY010000143.1:0-3689 GCA_035458325.1 Saprospiraceae bacterium
AAGAACTGCTTTTTTTCAAGGACAGGGTCACCTAAAACCAATGGAGGAGATGGTGAAATACCTTGAAATTGACGAATCCAGTGAGGGATCCGTTGGTTGATACCCCTCTAATGTACGGATTTTTGATTTGATTGTCCTGGATGGGTTGGAAAAGGAAGTGAAAGTGATGCTTAGGAGTTTAGCAGATTAGAAGATTAGGGGGTTAGGGGCTTATATGCTTATAGGCTTATAAGCTTATATATTGATGGGTTGATAATGAATGAAAAGCCCGGACAACCATAATAGATAGCCGGGCTTTTATTTTTAGCGCAATTATTGCTTTACAAATTTCTTTACCGCCAAGACTCTCCCTTCCGAGACGATTCGCAATAAATACATGCCATTCGAAAGATGGCTTGCATCGATGTTTTGCGTGATCGTTCCAGCAATAGCCTTGGTTGTCAACAACATTTCCCCCGCGAGTCCAATTACCTGAAAAGACAATCCATGTTGGGCAGCTTCCGCTAATTCAACTGTAAAGTTTCCGGTATTCGGATTTGGAAAGATGCGGAAATCCGGAACTGATTGCGGATCATCGACTGCCACAATCATTCCACCGAAGCAGAAATTATCTAACTGTGCATACGACCAGGTATCCTCGCCGCCCTGGTTACTCATAAGTGCATTCGAAACATATATAGCCGGTCGAAATAGTACATTCTGAGATCCACCACATTCGTCCAGTGCCAACCATCTCCTGAGATCATAGGGTATCTGTAGTTCATGCCAGCCTGTATCAATGCCTGATAATGGGATGGATGCTAATGTATAGCAATCCATCTCATTACAGTTGGTTATATCCAAATCAAAATTGTCACCACGGAATAAACGTATTTCAAGCTTGTCACAAGGTCTGTCCGGGGCTTTCTTTGCTACCTGCACCCCGGAATCACTCACTGCAATCCGAACGGTGATCAAACCCGAGTCCTTCTCGATACAAACGGGCTCAATGCTGGTCAGGATCCCGGACGCTTCAAGATTTCCGGTGAGGTTTATGGCCCAGCCATCAAAACTCCCTTCTCTTTTATCTGCTTCTGTCTTAGGCTGAGCGGGTTTCATTTTTTTCCATCCACTTGAACGACCACCTGCATCAAGATCTCCTTCAACAGCTCCTTCCCCAAAAGAAGGATTGTCAAATACCGAAGCCGAACATTCATCCCATATCAGACAGGTAATGTTCACTTGCTGCGATTTGACAAACGTCTCACAGTTGGTACCATCGGCTTTTTTACGCGTTGCTACCATGATCACGGTATATGTTCCGGAACCTGGAAACTGGTAACAAAATGAATTTCCTCCCATACTTGTACCGATGGGTGTTCCTCCGGTATTATTAAGGTACCATTCAACCGTTTCACACTCCGATAAAGCAATTGGGGTGAAACAGGCTTTGCAGGAATGGGTGGACAACACGGAAGCGAAACCCTGGTTGACGGCTTGCGAAAAATCCTGGATATCCTGTTGCGTACATGGACATATATCCTGGCATGGAGGGTCAATGATAAATCTGATGACACATGAACATGTCTGTGTACCGCATTGCCCGGTAAGGGTTATCGTATATACGCCCGATTGCTGAAGTAATACATTTGAAATAGGTATGCCGAAATACGGATTAGCCATCTGGCCACTTATCGTCGTGATCATTCCGGTTGGCTCTTCAATCTGTGCCTGAAACGGTGCATTGGGTGGACAACCGGAACCCTGACATTCGAATTTGCCGGTAAGGGTATAACTATAACCTGCCGGAGGGCAACTCAGGGTAACCGGTGGTGCCCCACACATCAATGGCGTGCCAGGTCCTCGCTCAAACCGGATAACCATATCGCTAAAGGTGCCGCAAAAACAGGTGTCCATGCAACCAACTGTAACATCAATGCTACAGGACGCTGTATTACCACAATCATCCGTCGCGGTATAGGTGACTGTTGAGACACCTTCGTTATAGGTTAATCCGCTGGCATCATTTTGCCCGAAATTAGATGTGGCCCCTGTGACTGTATAATTCACAAAAGGGGTTCCGCAATTGTCTGTCGCTGAGATCCAGGACAATCCATTCACCACGGCACTGCAAGGAGATGCATGGGAAGCCGTGACCGTAACAGCCGGTGGACATACAATCACCGGTGGAACATCCTCAATCGTTTGAATACTGGTCATGCATGTACTTGTATTTCCGCACCAATCCGTGACCGTCAGTGTGACTGGAAAAACGCCGCAACCGGAAAGAATAGCCGGACTCACTGAAAGGGATTGTATCTGGCAATTGTCTGATGAACCTCCATCAATTATGGCAGGAGTTACCAGGTATTCACAATTGGCATCGAGCACTACGCCGAATCCCGGCTGGCATATAGCGATAGGTGCAATATTATCTGTCACCGTTATGGTTTCAGTATAACTTGATGTACACCCTGCTGCATCTGTTACGGTCAGGCAGAAGGTATGCGGACCGCAAGGCAAGATCACATCAAGATCTTCTGAAACAGAACCGTTGCACCAGGAATATGAAAGCGGGGCGGCACCAGTACTGGTATTGTCGACCTGGTAATGCCCGCAATTGTCAACCGGTATAATTATAAAATCAGCCTGGCACGGATCGCTGCAGACAATCTCCTCTTGCCACGCTAATAAAGTGCCTGTTTCATCAGCAGCCGGAGGAAGCGTGATCAATTCAATAGCCGGCAATGAGGGTGCATTGTATGTTAGTGTAACCGGTGTAAGATCAATGCCATCATCCATCGTCATGCAACTCGTCAACAGTAAATCGGTAACTTGTAAAAAGGCATCCAATTGACCAATGCCGGCTGTTCCTGAGATTCTGCCATCGGTAAATGCCATTTGGTTTGGCGGAAGAAAAGTGGTCCGCCCGCCGGAATAAAAAGTCTCTCCATCCTCCGGAAACCTGACCCAATCAAGTGTGGCCCCTGATCCGGTATCTGTAAAACGCATGACTACACCGCGGCTCAAACCGTTGAAGACGCCGGTACCGGTCACATATATTTTACCGCTTGCCGGTTCCTCCCAAACATTGGTGATGGATGTCAGATCAGAGATGGTCGCATCCCAAAGTGTAATCAGGTTTTGATCATACTTCATCAGATGAGCCGTAAATGAAGGGAAGATGCCTCCAACGGCATAGTATCCTCCTCCGGAGACCGGGGCGACATCCGCATAAGAAAAGGACAGTCCATCCGGTGTCAGACCACCGGTCAGTACACCGGTATTGTCCGCCTGCAGGATGACCCCCTGTGCGCCAAGATTACCGGCAAGGATCAGATCGCCATTGGGTAGTACTTCAAGATCACGGGCGAACTCGTCATCACTGGTACTTGGATATCGTTTCTTCCAATTGATATTTCCTGATTCATCCATGTTTATCAGGATGATATCATCCCATATCGGGCCACCGTTTGCATCAAATTGTCCGCCAACGATGTAATACGGAAAAGATGGGTTTTCAGGCATCGGGCTTCGTACAATCCTGGCAAAAGATTCCCTTCCGATCTCCTGGTACGAGCGAACCCATGTGAAGCTTCCTCCCCCGGCATTGGAGACAAGGCCCATTAGGCTTTTATTAGCCGGATCAGAAGGTAGTGTAGCTCCAACTACAAAGAGGTCTCCCGATGGCGTCAGTACGGCATCGTTCC
>DATHZY010000144.1:0-4243 GCA_035458325.1 Saprospiraceae bacterium
GGAAGTGCGTTTCGGATTCGCATTCGTGATGGGATGTCACCAATCGCGATCACAACGTAATCAAAAGGAATGTTTGTAAAAGACAGCGGTAGTACATTCACACCCAGAACGCTTTCCTTGGTATGGTATGATGGCTCAACAAGAAAACCAACTCTCTTATTTAGGTTTTCCCAGCCAATAAGTTCACCAAGGGTACACAGTACTTCCTTCCCCAGTCCTCCGGCACCGATTATTCCAATGGTAGTATCTGGTCTTAGGGATTTTATCATTCTGTAAGTGTGGACTTGTTTAAAAAAACCTGATTTTCAAGAGCTCGTAATGTTTCAGTGTTTCGGTTGTGTTGCAAGAGATTTACTATCTCGTTTCTGTTGTTCAGCGCTGTTTCATCGTCCAAAACGAGGTTTCCAGCCTGACTGTCCTTTAAAAAATGCTCTTCAAAAATATAAACCTTTATCCGGTTTTTTTGCAACCAATGATAGATAACGTTAGTGACAGATAAATATACTTTAGTACCGGTATAAAGCAAGTAAAGGATATTACCAAGACCCTGTTGCCTGTTGTGTAAAAAAACAGCTGTTGGATGCTCTTGAAGAAATTGATAATATACACTCAACGTCATGTGTTGATCAAGGAATGTCACCTGAGTGCCAAGTTGCTTTTCATACAAGGCTTTTATTTTTGACTTATAACGGGGAAATTGTCCATACGTCAGTGGAAGAGAATAGGTTAAGGTATTATCTGTAATTTTTCCAAGTACCTTTAAGACATCTGCATGATTATTTTCAATTGTCGCGGAATTTCCTACCAGGACCTTCCTGGATACTTTGTTGGTGAACCCTGTTCCCGAAGGAATAATATCCGAAAAATTGAAAAATTGAAAAAACTGCCAGGGAGGAAGTTTGATCCTTGTGTTTATTTTATCAATCTCTTCTTCCACGTACCAGAGTATTCTATGTATTCTCGGAATCGCTTTGAGCAGGGAGTTAATGGGTGGTTGCCTGAGTCGAAAAAATATATAATAGAATTTACGCAGATCATACCTGAACTTGATTTCTGGCAGTAACCACAGGAGTTTCCTGGTTTCAGGTCCATACAAATCCCTTCTGAACTTATTTGTTTGCTGATATATTTCTGCCCCATAGAAGCACCAGCAGTGGAGCATTCCTGGGTGTGATCGACAGATGATATCTGCCTTTACATTGTCCATAAAATAATGAAAAGCAATATCCATGTTCGTGAGCTTCTCAATAATTATTTGCTGACCATAACTGTCTGTAGATACCTCTATCGTGTGTTCATCAATGGTGATGCACGACTTCTTTGTCCCCGGATTGAGTATTACATAGTACGAGATCCAACCAGTGGTACTGAATGTCTGTCTGACCCAGCCTAAAAACTTCCTGTCCGAAAATAAATGGATTGCCCTGACCGGATGCTTTTCATGCATGATGCGCCATGTTCATAAGAGATGATATCAACTGTTTCAGCTGCGAACTGGTCATGGTATGAAACAGCAGAAAACACAAGATGCGCCCGGAGATATGGGAGGGTGCCTTCCGGAGTACCGTCAAGGTTACCATACAATTGATCAACATCATGAGATATTCTACACTAAGGCAAGATTGCCACTTTTTCTCGAGATTCACTAGTAAGGGAGTGTTGTTGGTGAGCCAGGTATTATCCTGGTTTTGCCCGTTCAGTGTCTTATATGCTGTAGTGGGTGGTAAAAATGGTCGGATAACCTGAATCATCTGAGAAATTTGAAAAGTGAACATTCAAATATATTGCTTTTTGATGGTTCACTTCGGGGAGATGTCTCAAGTCTCCGTTTTCCGAAACAAAAAAAATACCCCTATCGAACAAGCGGCTTGAAGTCCGATCGAAAGATGCCAGCAACGAGACGTAAATGTATTTTGGCTATAATTTATATATACCATACCTTTGGTCGGACACGATGGTTTCTTCACCTTTAACTTTTGTTTTCCTAATCCCTGTATCCTAATCGAATCAAAAAATGTCAATCAATAATAAACTGATTACACTGTCAAACCGGTTAACCCACCGATTCAGGGAAAAAGCATTCAAGGAATACCCCATATCAAACTTTGAATCTATCCATGTTCAAAACTTAGTTTCTCTAAAAGATCGTATTGAACTGTTGAAGCGGCTCCCTTCAAATGCAGTAGTTGCTGAAATAGGCGTCAATGAGGGTGATTTTTCTGCGCACATCCTGGAATTTTGCAAGCCTCAAAAGCTAATCCTAATTGATGTCTGGGCATCAAAGCGCTATCATGGTGGTTTATTTGAAAAAGTGAAAAGTCGTTTTAGCCGTGAATTATTAAGCGGGCAGATGGTGATAATGCGTGACCTGTCCTTTGGTGCCATTGCTTCCTGTCAGGACCAAATTTTTGATTGGGTCTACCTTGATACAGACCATACTTACGCTACCACAAAACGCGAATTGGAGTTATTGCGTCCAAAGATGAAGCCAGGTGGCATCATTGCAGGGCATGATTATATCATAGGCAACTGGAATGCCGGGCATCGCTATGGCGTTATCGAGGCTGTCCGGGAGTTTTGTTTGCAACAAGGTTGGGAAATGATTTTTATGACCCATGAGTTGGATATTCCACCAAGTTTTGCCATCAGGAAAATAGAAACGGGATAAGCCATCGGATCCTCAGCACATCCTATATAAAACCTGTCGTCTGAAATTTAGCGTTCAATATCATTCCTCATTTTCGGAATCGGAGGTCCAAGGATGACCGGTCCATCCAGCGTCACCAATACATTATCTTCAATCCGGATACCCGTAAAATTTCGATATGGACTCAACTTATCATAGCAAATGAAATCTTTAAACCTTCCTTCAGTTTCCCACATGTCGATGAGTTCTGGTATAAAATAAATGCCTGGTTCTACTGTAATCACAAATCCTGGTTCCAGTTTTCGGGCCATCCGCAGATAGGCGGTTCCGAATTGCTGACTTCGTTGAGTTTGATCATCGTAGCCAACATAATTCTCACCGAGATTTTCAAGATCATGGACGTCGAGTCCGATCATGTGTCCAAGGCCGTGTGGAAAAAACAAAGCGTGGGCGCCTGATGCAACGGCTTCGTCCACATCACCTTTCATCAACCCGATCTGTTTCAAACCTTCAGCGATGATACGCGCAGCACCGAGATGGATATCAAGATACCTGACGCCTGCCTTTACTGCTTCGATAGATTTCATCTCTGCCTTGAGCACCAGATCATATATCTCTGCCTGCATCGAAGTAAAGGCCGGACTCACCGGATAGCTCCTGGTAATGTCACCAGCGTATCCCATGATATTTTCTGCGCCGATATCACAAAGCAACATATCTCCATCCTTGAGCAGGCGGTGATAATCATTATTATGCAATGTCTGTCCTTGGATTGTGCATATCGCCTGATAGGCAAGTCTGGCCTGGTTTGCAAACGCAACACCCTCGGCAATGCCTCTGATCTGCGCTTCATATTTACCTGGGGCTACTGATTTTCTGATTTGGGTGTGGATGGCAGCGGTGATGTACAGTGCCTCTTCCATCTGGTCAATTTCCTCAGGTGCCTTGTGTGCTCTTTGTTGAATCACAGCCTTCAGAAGTTGCATGGAGTGACCGGCTTTTATTTCATCTGTAGTTTTATTGAGCACCTCAGCGAGATAAAATATCCTGTCTGCATGATAGGGTGGGAGGTAGTGAGTTGATTTTCCTTTCAACCAACTTTGCAGCGATTGGGGGCTGATGTATTCATCTGCTCCAATTTGCAGGATTCTTTCCCGCATGGATGGCTGCGGGCCCATCCAGATTACATCTTCTATATCGGCATCACTTCCTACGAGAATTGATTTTCCGCTATCTGCGTCGACAATTCCGGAAAGTCCTGGTTGTGCAAATCCGAAATAATAGAGAAAACTACTGTCCTGACGAAATGGATAGGTGTTGGACTTATAATTGAAGGCTTGCTCCAAGGAACCGGGAAAAAGGGCTACACCTTTTCCTAAGGCAGCTATCAGATTTGCCCGACGGGCTGCATAAACAGAGGCATCGAAAAGTTTCATACGGGGAAGATAGCTAAATACCTTAAGTCAGAAACTGTCTCTTACTATTCCAATCATGATTTTTCTTCATTTATCGGGTTGCTAAATCAAATATTACTATTACTTTTATCTTTATTTCATTATTTAGTTATTCATCAGTTTATCACCAAAAACCAATTTT
>DATHZY010000145.1:0-3265 GCA_035458325.1 Saprospiraceae bacterium
CCCAGATATCAAGGACTGGCCGATCAACAAACTTTACGAGGACCGAGAGTGGCTGATCGAAACCGTTGATCAACAAACGGTAGAATACATACTTGAAAAACATGGTGACAGGATAGGAGATCTCATCTCCAGGGTTTGCTATCTCGAACTCATCCGGTTAAAAGAGAATCCATGGAAGGTCGATCCCCCAAATGAAGAGCAATTCTGGAAGCGCATCCGGATTGAAATCACCGCCAACGAAAAACTGAAGCCAGACGTCAAACTGGCGAACAACACGGAAGTGTTGAAACGCATTATACACCGTTATACCACTGAGATCGCTGGCAATTTTAAGGAGAGTACCTTCTTATTTGCCCGTAAATTCCTGACCCTTTTCTTTAAACGGCTACTGAATGCCGCTGCGGGTAAAAGCCACAGGAGGCTCTGGAGCACCCGGCTTGAACTCTATGAACGATTGAAGATTCACGGGGATGTAGACCATGTGCGGAATATGTTTAAGCATGGAACCGTGGTCATCCTTCCTACGCACTTATCCAACCTGGATAGTATCCTGATCGGTTATGCGCTTGATTCTGTCGTAGGTCTTCCCGCCTTTGCCTATGGTGCCGGCCTTAACTTATACGAGTCTGAAATATTTGCCTTTTACATGACCCGACTGGGGGCTTATCGGGTCGACCGACGTAAGAAGAATCCAATCTACCTGGATAGCCTCAAGATCATGTCACAGGTCATGCTGGAGCGTGGCACCAATAGTCTGTTCTTCCCGGGCGGTACCCGATCCAGATCAGGGGCTATTGAAAGGGAGTTAAAATACGGATTGCTAAATTCACTACTCGCTGCGCAAAGGTCCATATACGAGCATGGCGGCAATCAAAAAATAATCGTGGTACCATTGATCCTTGGCTACCATTGCACACTCGAAGCACAAAGCCTCATTTCAGGTTACCTTAAATCAACAGGCGAGGAGAAATATGTGAGTTCTGCGCGAAAGGGATTTAAAGTCCGGAACATTTTATCCTTTGCCTGGAAGTTCTTTTCACAGTCGAATGAAATCCATCTTTCATTTGGCGAACCAATGGATGTGCTAGGCTACAGGTTGGACGCTAATGCGGAGAGCATAGATGACCGTCAACAGCGGGTTGATATCAAGGAGTTCTTCTCCCTGCACGGGAAAATTGAAGCCAACCGCCAGCGGGAAACCGTTTACACCCGTAAACTCGCTGAAAAAGTGGTGGAAAACTATGAGCGTTATTATGTAGTGCTGACCAGCCACCTGGTGGCGTATACCGCTTTCCAGATCCTTCGTAAAATGCATCCGTCGATGGACCTGTTTGCCTTGCTTCGCTTACCGGTGGATATGCTCTCTATCCCTATGGGCCTCTTCAGGAAGTCCTTCATGACCATTCTGGAGATTCTCAAACAGATGGAACGCGAGAATATGATCAAGTTGCAGGATGAATTGCATCAACTCGAACCAGATGACATGATCCGGCATGGAATAAAATACCTTGGATCTTTCCATGCGGTCTGGCCATTGAAATTTGGACAAAAAGACAATGTCATCGCCAGGAACCCAATGCTCGTCTACTATTACCATAACCGCTTATCGGGCTTCCATCTTGAAGAAAAGATCAGCTGGGATATGGATGGGATCCATACTGCGCACGACCGGTTACAGGAAACAGAATAAGCGGCCTCCTTCATGAATTATATCATTCTCGATCTGGAGGCTACGTGCTGGCAGGGAAATACTATGGACCGAAACCCCGAAATCATTGAAATAGGGGCGTACCGCGTCAATGGATACCGCGAGTGGATCGATAAATTCCAGGCGTTTGTCAGGCCGGTGGAACATCCAAGGCTCTCTACATATTGCACTGATCTGACTGGTATCACGCAGCAACAGGTGAATAAAGCAAAGACCTTTGAACATATATTCCCCATGTTTGAAGATTGGTATTACAGCCTGGATGGACCACACCTCATCTGCACGTGGGGAGGTAAGGATATGGAACTCATCCATGCCGATTGTTTGCGTCATGACACAGACGACCGTTTTCTGCCCGGTAACATCAACTTAAAATCACAGTATGCCCTGATGCACCGCCTGCCCAGGGAGGTAGGACTGATCAAGGCCATGGAATATACCGAGATTGAGTTTGAAGGGTCGCATCACCGGGCCATCGATGATGCGTATAATACCGCTAAGTTATTCCTCCACTATCTGGACAGGTGGCAATACTAAAGCATCGCCATTCGCAAGTCCAAAAGCTCCTTCTGTCGAGAAGTATACTGCATTTGCCGAGATAGCGGGCATACTGGGCAACCTCACACCATAAAATGCGTCATTCTATTCGTTATTAGGCTGTATCCAAGCACACACAGTGGATACTCTCGATAAGGAAGTAGAGTTTTTTCATACTAATCTGGTCTTTTGTTAAAGGAAGCTAAGAAGTTAGCTTCCTTTTTTCATTGATGTCCTGTGTATCTTTGCTAAACATGGGAGACACTGTTGCCATCAGGCAGCTTATGGGGAATTGGAGTGCCTGGCAAATCATCGATGTGAGATCGCCAGGGGAGTTCGCTGCAGGACATATCCCGGGTGCAGTCAATATCCCCTTGTTTAATGATGAAGAAAGGGCAAGAGTAGGAACGATCTATACCCAAAACTCACCTGAAGAGGCGTTTAAAGAAGGACTTCAGATTTCTGGAAGAAAGATGAACGACCTGGTAGAAGCTGTCCAGCCTTACCGAAACACTCCGGGAAAAGAACTAGTCATCCAATGCTGGAGAGGGGGCAAGCGCAGCCAGGCGGTTCAGTGGCTTTATAATTTTTCCGGCACTCGTGCATTACGACTTGAAGGAGGATACAAAAGCTTCCGAACTGCGCTAAAGGAATTCTTCAATAACAACCCATTTACCCTTAAAATACTCGGAGGTTGTACCGGTGCAGGAAAGACCGAAGTTCTCCATGCCCTGGCTTCCAGGGGAGTTCAAGTCATTGATCTCGAAAAACTGGCGCATCACAGAGGTAGTGCCTTTGGCTCCATCGGCGAACCGCAGCAACCCACTACCGAGCAGTTTGAAAACAACCTCTTTATGGCTTTTCTAGCACTGGATCCCACCAAGGAAGTTTGGCTTGAAAATGAATCCAAGAGTATTGGCAAGGTCCATATCCCTGATGGTTTGTGGAATCAAATGAGGAACGCTATGCTCTATACGATCGAAGTAGACAGGGAGATTCGACTTGACCGTGCGTTGAGGT